>NZ_JBFUFF010000011.1:0-141565 GCF_056403555.1 Rhizobium sp. P2_G2 | reverse complement strand
GGCGGCATGCGCTTCGAGCAGTTTTCCAATGTGGCGCAGGCCTGCATTGCCGGGCTTGGCATCGCGCTGATGCCGATTTTCCTGATCAAGGCGGAACTGGAGGCGCGGCAGCTTGTCAGGGCCTATGACCATTCCGTGCGCAGTACCAGCGCTTATTATCTGGTCCGGCCGCTGAACAAGGTCAAATATCCGCCGGTGGTCGCCTTTTCCAACTGGTTGCTGGAGCAGGTTCGCCATTTTGAGGCAGAGCGACGGCGTTAGCCGCCGCTACCCGGCATGCAGTTCCTTGAGCATGATTTCCATCCTCTCGGGGGCGCCGTTCTTGTGCCGTAGGCCTACTGCCGAGGATAGGACGTCCACCACCACCAGGGCGGCGATGCGCGAGATGGTCGGTGTATAGAGGTCGGCATTGTCGAGCGTCGCCACCTGGATATGGATATCGCAATGTTCCGAGAGCGGTGATTGCATGCCGGACACACCGATGACTTTCGCGCCGCCGGCCTGGGCCGCCTTGGCGGCCTCGATCATCGGCAGATTCTGCCCCGTATTGGAGAACACCACGGCGACATCGCCTGTCTGCATCGATGCGGCCGTCGCCAGCTGCTGGTGAATGTCGGCCTGGGCCCCGCAGGGCACGCCGAACAGCGGAAATTTCTGCTGTGCATCGAGCGCAACGATATTCGATGCGCCGATGCCGAAGAACTCGATGCGGTGTGCCGTCGCAAGCGCATCGACTGCCTTTTCGATCGTCTCGATGTCGAGATGGCTGCGCGCCCAGTCGAGGCTGGTCAGCGTATAGCCGAAAATCTTCTCCACCAAGGCATCCGGTTTGTCGGTCTCGGAGAGCACCGAATGCGTCGGCGCCACGCCGAGAGCCAGGCTGTGCGCCAGTCTGAGTTTGAATTCCTGATATCCCGTGCAGCCGATTGCCGTACAGAAGCGGATCACTGTCGGTTCGCTGACGTCGGACAGCGCAGCCGCTTCGGCAAGCGTCGCATTGAGCACCCGGTGCGGATCCTCAAGCACACGGTCGGCCACCTTGCGCTCCGACTTCCTGAGATCGTCGAGCGTCCGCCGGACGATCTCGACTATATTGGCACCTGTACCCCGCATCGGGCTCTTGTTGCGCAACATGTTGGCCCCCTTTCATTCCGGATCGTCAAGCGTCAAGACGGATTCGATCCAAAAATGATTTCCCATCAAAATGGCGCGTCTCAATATGTCTTAACTACCGCATGAAAATTCACTACATTGTCATGATTAGCATGTTTGTCGGCATATAAATAGTGAAATTCGCGTGAGAACGTAGAATTTACGGAAAGATAAGGCTTTCTTAGCACTTATGCCGGCCGTTCGCCGGCCGAATGCCATCCGTCCTTGTCGGCGAAAGACCGCGTATTTGGCGGAATTGTACAACATTCATCGGCGCCTGCGAGGTCGAATGCAAACAGATTGCCTCGTCGTCCGATAATAATTGACATATGGCAAGAATTCAGGGCAAGCGCTATGCGCCTTTCCTCGCCTGTCTCGCTTTTTCATTCCCAGTGTGAAATTGCCGGGAAATAAAATCCCGTTCCTGTGCGTCCCTTACTTCAGTTGAAGAAGGATAAAGGCACACAATGGTAAAATTGGCGGCGGCAGTTCTGGGTGTTTGCCTGACATTTCCCGCGATGGCATATGCAGGCGGTGCACTCGACTGCAGTTTCAGCGACACGACCGGTGAATTCTTCTTCGGTGGGCTCTATGCGCAACTGGGCAATTCCAAACTGGAAAATATCTCCGGCAGTTTCGAAACCGCCAATCTCCGCTTGCCGCCGTCATTCAGTTCCTTCGAGTTCCGGCCGGAGCAACTGGTCGAGCAGAGTTTCGACGCGAGCGCCATCCATCTGAAATTCGACGTCAAAGCCGGCCTGACCGAAACCGCCCCGTCGATGACCATCACGATCGACAGCCGCCACGCACCGAACGACAAAATCGCCTATGTCGGGGGCTACTCGCTCGTCGTTTCACCGCCCCGACAGGAATTCACCGGCACGGTGTATTGCTACGTCCAGGATTGACGAATTTCAGCGGTTCGCCTTCTTGAGCGCCGAAAAGATCACGTCATAGCCGGCACGACGGAAATGGCCGAAATCGTCGGCGTAATTGGCGCAGACCGGCCCCTGATGGGCTTTCGCGGAGGCAACACGTAGCGGCGCGTCATAAAGGCCACAGGTAATTTCGGATGCTTCGGCCTCGAAATAATGGAGATAGGGCAGAGTTTTGGCCCAGTCGCGCATCTCGGCATTGACCGCGAGCCGCGCATCGTTGCGAAAGCGGAAATCGCTCCCGCGCGGCGGAATGCCCATGACATGGACCACCGCCATGGGCCACTGATTATGCGCCGCCAAGACGACCAATTTGATGCCGGCGGCGATCGCGCAGGCCGGCATGTCTTCCCGGGTCAGATTGTTGGTGCCGATCACCACGACCAGCGTTGACGGCTTTGTCTGGTCGGCTCTCGGTTTGCGCAGTTGCCACAATGTGTTTTGCGTCACGCTGCCGCCGACGGCGAAATTCCAGACCCTGTCCGTCCCGAACTGCTGGCGCGCCATGTCATCAGGCCAATTGGCGGCAAGCGAATCCCCGATCAGCACCACATCTGCCTCACCCGGCGGATGTTCCAGCAGTGTCGCCGACTTTTCCAGTCCTTCGGGATATTGGTAGGGCGCGGGATCCGTGGCGACCGCCACGGCAAAACGGTTGCACTCGCCAGCCGCGGGCTGGCTGCAGACCACCGCGCCGCAAAAGGCCGCAAGTGCAACCGGACGCACCAACATCGGCATCCTCTTATGGACTGCTTCAACGGCAATCATCTTCTGCCTCCGACGGCCGTTTCCGGCGACGTGAAATCTGCAATTGCAGGCCGGTCAGCTGCATCTGCCATTCGTCTGGCTGATGGCGTTACGGGATTGTTATTCAAGCAGGATTGATCGGCGTCAAGCCATTGCACCACGCTTCGGTATTGCAATAGTGAATGGCGCGAATAGTATGGCTCCATGGCGGCCAGCGCCTCAATATCCATGCGAGGCTGGCGGAGGTCTACGCTCTGACCGGGACGAGCTGACAAACAGGGGAACTATCACAATGACCAACGAACTTGACTACCTCAGCAGGCGCGTTGCCGCCGGTAAGCTCACCCGCCGCGATTTCCTCGGCCGCGCCGCGGCCCTTGGCGTCGCCGCCACTTTCGCCGATGGCCTGCTGGCCACCGCCGGCTATGCCGACACGCCCGTCAAGGGCGGCACGCTCAAGGCCGGCCTGCAGGGCGGCTCCGCCACCGACAGCCTCGACCCCGCCACATGGCAGAGCCAGGTGCCCTATTTCTTCGGCCGCCAGTGGTCGGAACAACTGGTGCAGGTCGATCACGCAGGCGTGGTCCAGCCGGCGCTCGCTGAAGAATGGGGCGCCTCGAAGGACGCCAAGGTCTGGACCTTCAAGATCCGCAAAGGCGTCGAATTCCATAACGGCAAGTCGATGACCCCGGCCGACGTGCTCGCCACCATGCAGCGCCATTCAGACGCCAAGTCGAAGTCGGGCGCGCTCGGCATCATGCAGGGCATCGACAACATCAAGCTCGACGGCCAAAACCTCGTCATCGCGCTGAAGGACGCCAACGCCGACCTGCCCTTCCTGCTCGACGATTACCATCTGATGATTCAGCCGAACGGCGGCAAGGACAATCCGACCGAAGGCATCGGCACCGGTCCTTACAAGATCACCACCAACGACGTTGGCGTCCGCCTCGGTGGTGAGAAGTTCAAGAATTACTGGCGCGACGATCGCGGCTTTGCCGACCAGATCGAGATCATCGTCATCAACGACGCCACGGCCCGCATGTCGGCGCTGCAGGGCGGCCAGGTGCACATGGTCAACCGCGTCGAGCCGAAGATCGTCAACCTGATCAAGCGCGTGCCGGGCATCACCATCCGCAACGTCGCCGGCAAGGGCCATTACGTCTTCATCTGCCACTGCAACACCGCGCCTTTCGACAACAACGACCTGCGCCTGGCGCTGAAATTCGCCATCGACCGCGACGAAATGGTGCAGAAGATCCTGATGGGTTATGGCTCGGTCGGCAACGACACGCCGATCAACAAGGCCTATCCGCTGTTCACCGAGATGGAGCAGCGCAAATACGATCCGGACAAGGCGGCGTTCCACTACAAGAAATCAGGTCATTCCGGCTCGGTCCTGCTGCGCACGTCCGACGTTGCCTTCCCTGGCGCTATCGATGCTGCCCAGCTCTACCAGCAGAGTGCCGCCAAGGCCGGTATCACGCTGGAAATCAAGCGCGAGCCGGGCGACGGCTACTGGTCGGAAGTCTGGAACAAGCAGCCCTTCTCCGCCTCCTATTGGGGCGGCCGGCCGACCCAGGACCAGATGTATTCCACGGCTTATTATTCCAAGGCCGACTGGAACGATACCCGCTTCTTCAACGACAAGTTCGACAAGATGCTGTTCCAGGCGCGCGGCGAACTCGACACTGAAAAGCGCAAGAAGCTCTATGCCGACATGGGCACGATCGTGAACCAGGAAGGTGGCGTCATCGCTCCGATGTTCAACGACTTCATCGACGCCACCGGCCCGAAGGTCGGCGGCTGGTATGACGACGGCAACCAGGAACTGATGGGCGGCTACGCACTTTCCAAGTGCTGGCTCAAAGCTTGAGCGTGGGCCGGCGCCCATGTCTTCGCCCGTATTGAAACTGATCGCCCAGCGCGTTGCGCTGGGCATTGTCCTGTTGCTCGCGGTCTCGGTGCTGATCTTTGCCGGCACGTTGATCCTGCCGGGCGACGTGGCGCAAGCAATCCTCGGCCAATCGGCGACGCCGCAAGCGTTGGCGAACATGCGCGAGTCCATGCACCTCAACGACCCGGCTTATATCCGGTATTTCCGTTGGCTCTGGGGTGTTTTGCATGGCGATCTCGGCAAGTCCCTGGCCAGCCAGCTCGATATTGCCGGCTCGATCGGCGAGCGGCTGTCGAACACATTGTTCCTGGCCTTCTGGGCGGCGGTCGTCGCCGTGCCGCTGGCAATCATTCTTGGGCTGACGGCAGTGCGCTACCGCAATGGCTGGGTCGACAAACTGATCACCGGCCTCGCGCTCGCCTCGACCTCGCTGCCGGAATTCTTCATCGGCTATCTGCTGGTCTATTTCTTTGCGGTCCAATATCAGATCTTCCCCGCGGTCTCGACCGTCTATCCCGGAATGTCTTTCCTCGAAAGGATGCAGGCGATCGCGCTGCCGGCGATGGCGCTGACGCTGGTCGTGCTGGCGCATATGATGCGCATGACCCGCGCCACCATCCTCAATGTCATGCAGTCGGCCTATATCGAAACAGCAGAACTCAAGGGGCTGACCGCGTTCGAAATCATTCGCAAGCACGCCTTCCCCAACGCTGTCGCACCGATCGTCAACGTGGTGATGCTCAACCTTGCCTATCTCGTCGTCGGCGTCGTGGTGGTCGAGGTGATCTTTGCCTATCCCGGCATGGGGCAATATCTGGTCGACAATGTCACCAAGCGTGACGTGCCGGTGGTGCAGGCGGTCGGTCTGATCTTCGCCGCCATCTACATCGTGTTGAACATGATCGCGGACGTGGTGTCGATCCTCGCCAATCCGCGGCTCAGGCATCCGAAGTGAGGACGAGATGTTGAGACGCATCCCCATCGGCGCCCTTATCGGCCTCATCCTTACCGCAGCCTTCCTGCTGATCGCCATCTTCGCCCAGTTCATCGCCCCGCATGGCCTCGGAGAGATTCTCGGCGATGCCTGGCTGCCCATGTCGGCGAAATACCCCCTGGGCACCGACCAGCTCGGGCGCGATCTGCTGTCGCGCATGATCTACGGCGCCCAGACGACGGTCTTCATCGCCGTGCTCGCGACGGCGCTGTCCTTCTCCCTCGGCGCCATCTTTGGCTTTGCCGCGGCGGTGATCGGTGGCTGGTTCGACATGCTCGTCTCGCGCGTGGTCGACATGCTGATGGCAATCCCGACACTGATCTTTGGCCTAGTGGTGCTCTCTGTGCTGCCGTCCAATGTCTTTACGCTCATCATGGTGATGGGCATCCTCGATTCGACCCGTGTTTTCCGGCTGTCCCGCGCCGTGGCTGTCGATCTCAATGTCATGGACTTTGTCGAAGCCGCGAAGCTGCGCGGCGAGGGCAGACTTTGGGTGATCTTCGCCGAAATCCTGCCGAATGCATTGACACCGCTGATCTCCGAACTCGGCCTGCGCTTCATCTATGCGATCCTGTTCCTCTCGGCCCTTTCCTTCCTCGGCCTCGGCGTGCAGCCGCCGGATGCCGATTGGGGCAGCATGGTCAAGGAGAACAAGGATGGCATCGTCTTCGGCGTGCCGGCCGCACTGATCCCGGCGGCGGCCATCGCGCTGCTGGCGATATCGGTCAATCTCGTCGCCGACTGGATCCTCAACCGCACCACCAGCCTCAAGGGAGGGCGCGGCAATGGCTGAGACCTTGCTCGACATCCGCAACCTCCGAATCGAGGCCACCGCTTACCCGCCGGGCGAGCCGCCGAAGAATGTGGTTCTGGTCGACGATGTATCGCTGACACTTGAAAAGGGCAGGGTTCTCGGCCTGATCGGCGAATCCGGCGCGGGAAAATCGACCATCGGCCTGTCCGCCATGGCCTATGGCCGTGGCGGCGTCAGGATTACCGGCGGCGAGATCGTGCTCAATGGCCGCGACATCCTCAAGCAGGGCCGCAATGGCGTCCGCAAACTGCGCGGCCGCGAGGTCTGCTATGTCGCGCAATCGGCGGCGGCCGCATTCAACCCTGCGCAGAAGCTGATGGACCAGGTGGTGGAAAGCTCGCTCAAGCACGGTGTCGCCAACCGCACCGAGGCGGAGCGCCGCGCCGTGGCGCTGTTCCGCAAGCTGAGCCTGCCCAATCCCGAAACCATCGGTAACCGCTATCCGCACCAGGTCTCCGGCGGCCAGCTCCAGCGCGTCATGACTGCGATGGCGCTCTGCCCCGAGCCGGACCTGATCGTTTTCGATGAACCGACGACAGCACTCGACGTCACCACCCAGATCGACGTGCTGGCCGCGATCAAGGAGGCGATCCGCGACACCCATGTCGCCGCTCTCTACATCACCCATGACCTCGCCGTGGTCGCGCAAGTGGCTGACGACATCATGGTGCTGAGATATGGCAAGATGGTCGAGAAGGGCTCGACGCACGAGATCATCAAGGAGCCGAAGGAAGCTTATACCCAGGCGCTGGTCTCCGTGCATCGCGTGCCGCACGAGGAAAAGCAGCCGACGCCCAAACCGATCCTTTCAGTGAAGAATGTCACGGCCGCGTACGGCCGCGGTACGGTCAAGGTGCTGAAGAACGTCTCGGTCGACATCCATCCCGGCCAGACCCTGGCTGTCGTCGGCGAATCCGGCTCCGGAAAATCGACGCTTGCACGCGCCATCACCGGTCTCCTGCCGCCCTCGGAAGGCGAGGTTGTATTCGATGGCCGGACGCTGTCGAAGCGGCTCGCCAATCGAAGCAAAGATGACCTGCGCCAATTGCAGATGATCTACCAGATGGCCGACGTGGCGATGAACCCGCGTCATACCGTCGGCACGATCATCGGCCGCCCCCTGACCTTCTACTTCGGCCTGCGTGGTGCTGCGCGTGAAAAGCGTGTCATCGAACTGCTCGACGAGATCGAGATGGGCAAGGGTTTCCTCAATCGCTACCCGGCCGAGCTGTCCGGTGGTCAGAAGCAGCGCGTCTGCATCGCCCGAGCGCTGGCCGCCAAGCCGAAGCTGATCATCTGCGACGAGGTGACCAGCGCGCTTGATCCCCTGGTGGCCAACGGCATCCTGAAACTGCTGCTCAACCTGCAACAGCACGAGCATGTCGCCTACCTCTTCATCACCCACGACATTGACACGGTGCGGTCCATCGCCGATTCGATTGCGGTCATGTATCGCGGCGAGGTGGTGCGCTATGGCGCCAAGAGCAAGGTGCTGGCGCCGCCCTTCGACGATTACACGGACCTGTTGTTGTCCTCGGTGCCGGAGATGGAAATCGGCTGGCTGGAAAAAGCAATTGCTAGCCGAAAGATGGCGAGCGCGGGGAATTAGGCAAAACGCTCATTTGCTTTTGGGGAGAGAAGCAAGTGACGCCCGGGCGCCCATTGTCGCCCGCCAACAACCATTGTAAGTCTGTCTTACCTTCCAGTCAGACTGCTTCGGTCCCCATGCCCCTCATTCCCGACGCCCTTCGCGGGCCTGTCTTCATGATCCTCTCAACCGCCTTCTACGTCGTCAACGACACGATGATGAAGCTCGCGACGCATGGCCTGCCGCCTTATGAAGTGCTGTTCCTGCGCGGCGTGGCCGCCACGCTCTGGGGCCTGCCGCTGCTTTACCTGCTGGGCTACGGCAAAAAGGCCGGACTGATGTTCGAGCGCCGTGTCCTGCTCCGCAATGTCATGGAATTCGCCGGCGTCTTCGCCTATGTCGTGGCACTGGCCAATATGCCGATCGCGGTTGCCATCGCGCTGGGGCAGGTGACGCCGCTTCTGCTTCTGCTGGGGGCTTCGATCTTCCTGCGCGAACGCATCGGCGGCACCAGGATGATGCTGATTTCTGCCGGATTTGTGGGAGCCTTGCTGGTCGCGCAACCGACGGCCAAAGGCATCTCGGTTTACGCCTTGCTTGGTCTTGCCAACGCCGTCTTTTCGGCGGTGCGCGATCTCGTCGGGCGCCGGGTCGCGCCTGATACGCCGGGATTGGTGGTGGCGATCTCGGCCGTGCTTGTCGTGCTTGTCGGCTCCGGCGTCGCCCATGTGACGGCTGAAACCTGGGTCATACCCGGCCCGCATCACATCGCGCTGCTGGCAGGCGCCGGCCTCTTTCTGATTTTCGGCCATTTCTTCATCTTCATGGCCTATCGCGTCGGACGCCCCGGGATCGTGGCACCCTTCTACTATTGCTTTTCCGTCTGGGCGGTGTTTTCCGGCTTCGTCGTGTTCGGCGAATTGCCGAACCTTCTGGCGATGATCGGCATTTGTCTGATCATGATTGCCGGCCTGACCATCGTCCTGCTCGACGAACGCAGGCGGCGGCTGATGATCGTGGCCTGATACGCGAAGAGGGGCGATCGGCGACGCTGGTCGCCGACGCGTGGTCAAGCTATTCCATCACTGCCGCATGATCCATCTTCGGCGCGGCGGCCTTGGGCTTGCGCAGCAGCAGCACCAGAGGCATCACCGCGATCGACATCAACATCAAAAGCTTGAAATCGTCCATATAGGCGATGATCGTCGCCTGTAGGTTGATGGTTTCGTTCAGTGCCGCACGTCCGGCGGCCGTCAGCGGGCTGAGGCTTTGCGCAGCCGCCTGATTGAAGGCGTGGTTGAACGGCGTGACATAGGCCGCGATTGATTCATGATTGCTCTGCGTGTTCGAGACGATCAATGCCGAGACGATCGAAATGCCGACGCTCGAGCCGATATTGCGCGACAGATTATAGAGGCCGGTGCCTTCGCCGCGCATCTGCGCCGGCAGTGTCGAAAACGCCATCGTAGTCAGCGGCACGAACAGGAAGCCAAGGCCCGCGCCCTGGACGAAGCCGACCCAGATGATCGTCGACTGCGACACATCAGGCGTCCAGCCGGTCATGGCGTACATCGCCCAGGCGGTCAGGCCGAGGCCGAGCAGCAGCAGCCAGCGGCTGTCGACGCGGCCGATCAGCCGGCCGACGATGAACATGCAGAGCATGGTGCCGAGCCCGCGCGGCCCCATGACGATGCCGGCGGTGATCACCGGATAGCCCATCAAAGTCTGCAGGTACGGCGTCATCAGGGCCAGCGACGCGAGATAGGTGATGCCGATGACGAAGATGAAGATCATGCTGACCGTAAAATTCTGGTCGAGGAATAGCCGCGGATTGACGAAGGAGTTCTTCTTTGTGAACGTCTGCACAAGCAGTAGGTAGAAGGCGGCGGCGCAGACGATCGCCTCGATGACGATTTCGCCTGACGAGAACCAGTCGAGCTGTTCGCCACGGTCGAGGAAAAGCTGCAGCGAGGCGATGAACAGGCTCATCATGGCGAAGCCGAACCAGTCCAGTTTCGCCAGCGCATCGATCTTGGTCTCGGTGACAAAGATGACGATGCCGGCGAAGGCCAGTACGCCGATCGGCACATTGATGTAGAACACCCAGCGCCAGCTGATATTGTCGGTCAGCCAGCCGCCGATCACGGGTCCAAGCACCGGACCGACCATGACCGAGACGCCGAACAGCGCCATGGCCGAGCCGCGTTCCTCCACCGTGTAGATATCGAGCAGGATACCCTGCGACAGCGGCACCAGCGAGGCGCCGAAAAAGCCCTGCAGCAGGCGGAAGGCGACGATTTCGTTGAGCGACTGCGCCAGGCCGCAAAGCACGGAAGCGACGACGAAGCCGAGGATGGCTGCCAGCAGCACGCGCTTGCGGCCGAACTTGGCGGCGAGGAAGCCCGACGGCGGCGTCATGATTGCCGCCGCGACGATATAGGAGGTCAGCACCCAGTTGATCTGGTCGGCACTCGCCGACACGCTGCCCTGGATATAGGGCAGCGCCACATTGGCGATCGTGGTGTCCAGCGCCTGCATGATCACCGCAAGGATGACGCAGGCAGTGATCGCGCCGCGATTGGCGATCGGGCTGGCCGAGGATGACGCCGCGTTGCTCATGGCTCGCTACTTATGGTCCGTTATGCGTGGCTCTTGACGATTGCCCGTTCCCAGCTTTCGAGGCCGACGCTTTTCAGGAAATTCGACAGGAATTTCGGCATGCCGTTGATATGGCCGGTATCGAGCTCGACTTGGGTGCTCATGCCGACGCGCAGCGGCGGCTTGCCGGCTACATCGGTAATGCTGACGCGCATCGGAATGCGCTGCACTACCTTCACCCAGTTGCCGGTGGTGTTTTGCGCCGGCAACAGCGAGAAGGCGGAACCCGAAGCCGGGCTGATACTATCGACCTTGCCATGCCATTCGACGCCCGGATAGGAGTCGACGGTGATCGTCGCGGTCTGGCCGGGCTTCACGTAGGTAAGCTCGGTTTCCTTCGGATTGGCGAGAATCCAGAGCTTGGTATCGGAGACCAGCGAGAAGGCCTGCTGCGACGCCGGCAGGTAGGTGCCGACCTGTAGCGCGCTGACATTGGTGGCGATGCCGTCGAACGGCGCCTTGACGACGGTGTGGTTCAGCTCACGCTCGGCATTGTCGACGGCCGACCTGGCCTGCAGGTAGAGCGGATTTTCCTCGACCGGCTGGTCGGCATTGCCGCCGAGCTGGGCTAGGGCGGTGGCCGCCTGCGCCTTGGCGACGTCGACCTTCTGCTGCGCTGCTTCGAGATTGTGCTTGGCCTCATCGTAATCGGCCTTGGTCGCGGCCGAACTCTTGACCAGCTGTTCCTGGCGCTCGAACTGCAGCTGGTAATAGGGGATATCGGCTTGAGCCTGGGTGATCTGCGCCAGCGCCTGCTTATAGCTCGCCTTGAGGTTCAGGATCTGGTTGCGCTCGATGCCGAGCTGCGCTTCGGCGCCGGCGAGCGCGATCTTGAACGAGTCCTGGTCGAGACGGAAGAGTTCCTGGCCAGCCTTGACCTGTTCGTTGTCATGCACGCTGATACTGGCAACGGTGCCGGAGACGTCGGTGTTGACGCCCACCATGTCGGCCTGGATATAGGCGTTGTCGGTGGACATCACCGCCCCGCCATTGACGTAGTAATAACCGCCCGCAAGAAGCGCGATCGGCAAAAGCGCGAAGAGGATCGGCCGGGTCAGACTGCGCCGGCGCTTGACCTTGACGAATGCAGGCGCAGCCGGAGCGGCTGGGGGTGCTGCGGTCTCCGGCTTGACGGCAGGTTCGGTTTTCGCGGCAGGTTCTGTCCGGGCAGCAGGCTCAGTTCTGGCGGCCGGCGCTTCTGCGACCGTTTCCTTCTGCTGTATCTTTTCCTTGATGTCCCCGCTCTCGGAGGGATTTGCCGCGTCCTCATCAGTCACGACGCGGAGGGAACTTTGCTCAGCCATGCTTCGTCTCATTCTCGGCCACCGGCATCCGGCAGGCCTGTATCAGGTTGGTTTTCACAGTGGACAGGATGTTGAACAGTTCGTCGCGCTGTTCATTGCTGACGCCATCGAAGGCTTCCCCGCGCGTTGCCTCGCCGATCTCGCGCATCACGTCGAGCAAAGGCGTGGCCTCGTCGCGCATATAGAGCAGCCAGATGCGGCGGTCGGTCGGATGCTGGCGCCGCTCGATCAGACCGCGCTCAGCGAGCTTGTCGAGAATGCGCACCAGCGTGATCGGCTCGATTTCCAGGATTTCGGCGAGGCCGCCCTGGTGGATGCCTTCGTTCTTGGAGAGATAGGCAAGCGTTTGCCACTGCGACCGGGTCAGCCCCAGGCCGCGCGCACGCTGCTCGAAACGCTTGCGCATCAGCCGCGCCACGTCGTGCAGAAGGAATCCCACTGTCGGTTTGTTTGTCATTTGTCGCTTTGTCGACTGAATATATGCATGCTTATGATTAGCCTACCTATGTTAAGGGAGCCTTGCGTTCAAGCCTGGCATTCAATATTTCATGCCTAAAGTACAAAATGTCGCGGTGCAGCGTCGCCGTTTGGCAACAGCGAAGGGGTCCGGCGCGCCATCTCGGGCCGGATCAGCAGTTTTCAGCGTGGAAAATATCAGTCGATCGGATGCACAGGCTCGGCCGCCGCCAAGCGATGGCTAGGAGCCACGACAGGATGCGTCCATTCCTTCCGCCCGAGCGATTTCACCGCTTCGACGATGCGGGTAAAGCTTTCGCGGGCGCGGGCAACGCTGTGGCGGGCGCGCAGGTAGCCGTGCACCAGGCCGGCCTCTTCATGCCACCACGCCTTGCCGCCGGCAGCGAGCAAGTGGTCGCGATAGGCTTCGCCGTCCGATGACAGCGGATCGCATTCGGCGGTGATTACCATTGTCGGCGGCAGGCCAGAGAAATCGCGATCGGCGAGCGGTGCAAACGTCGTGTCCCGGGAAATGTCGCGTTTGCCGGCGCGGATTTCCCTGTAAAAATCAAGATCGCGCACTGTCAGCATCGGCGCCTCGGCGTGTCTGATATAGGAGCCGTGGTTCGTGTCGCCGCCGAGGCCGGGATAGATCAGCACCTGGCCGATCGGCTTGCGGAGATGGTTGCGCGTATGATGTGCCACTGCGGCGGCGAGATTGCCGCCGGCGCTGTCGCCGGCGAGCAGGATCGGCAGTTCATAAGCATCTACGGCCCATTCGAAAGCGGCAAGGCAATCGTCGTAGGATGCGGGATGCTTGTGCTCCGGCGCCAGCCGGTAATCCACCGACACGACTTCGTAGCCGGTGCGGTGACAGATCTCGGCACAGACGTCGTCGTGGCTTTCTAGCCCTCCGACGACAAAGCCGCCGCCGTGGAAATAAAGCAGCATGGCGCGGGAATCGTAGCGCATGGCGCGATAGCGGCGGATGGGGATCTTGCGGTCCGGCAGCGAAATTGCCTTGGTCTCCGCCGACACGCCATCCGGATAGCCGGCGAAGAATTCGTGGCACATGCGGTTATAGACGTCGCGCTGCTGGCCGACCGTGTAGTCGATCGTGTCAGGCGGATAGTAGGAATTGGTGCGGTCGATGAAGGCCCATGTCTCGGCGTCGATCAGCTTGCGGTAATCGGTCATCGGTCGTCCTCCTCGCATTCTTAGCAAGGATCGCAGATTAAAGAGACCGGCACAATTCCAATTGCGCCCGGCAGGCAATGTGCGTTTGACGCCCGGGCTGTGTGGTTCTTCGCCTTGACTTTGAACGCGGGCGCGGATTTCCTCACCGCACGCGTTGGAGGACGCCAGCCTGAAGGGGGACTACCGCCATGTCGAACGGCAAATCGATCTATGAAATCCATGATCCGCGTTTCCAGCAATTGAGGGTCGGCAGCGCGGCGCTCGACGAGCTTTATTCCGGCTGCCGCTGGGCCGAGGGTCCTGTGTGGTTCGCCGATCTCAACTGCCTGATCTGGAGCGACATCCCCAACGAGCGCATGATGCGCTATTCGCAGGACGGCGACGTCTCGGTCTTCCGCACCAATTCGCATTTCACCAATGGCAATACCCGCGACCGGCAGGGCAGGCTCATCTCCTGCCAGCATGGCGCCCGCCGTGTCATCCGTACCGAGATCGATGGTTCGATCACGGTGCTTGCCGACAGCTACCAGGGCAAGCGACTGAATTCTCCCAACGACGTGATCGTCAAGTCGGATGGCACGATCTGGTTTTCCGACCCGAGCTACGGCATTCTTTCCAACTATGAGGGCTACAAGGCCGAGCAGGAACAGGCGACCCGCAATGTCTACCGCCTCGATCCCGCGACCGGTGAATTGAAAGTCGTCTGCGACGATTTCGGCCAGCCGAACGGCCTCGCCTTCTCGCCGGATGAATCGAAACTCTACATTGCCGATTCCGCCTCCAGCCATGACCCCGAATGGCCACGCCACATCCGCGTGTTCCACGTCAACGATGACGGGACGCTGGGTGTCGGCCGCGTCTTCTGCAGTGTCGACGCCGGCCTACCGGATGGCTTTCGCATCGATATCGAAGGCAATCTCTGGACCAGCGCCGCCGACGGCGTGCATTGTTTCGCTCCGGATGGAACATTGCTAGGCAAGATCCTCGTGCCGCAGACGGTCTCCAACGTCGCCTTCGGCGGTCCGCGCCGCAACCGACTGTTCATCACCGCCACCAAGTCGCTCTACGCTGTTTATACGGCGACGACCGGCGCGCAATATTGCTGAGACGGGACCGCGACGAGGCCGACACCTCTTTAACGTCAGAAACAATTCTGCAATGTTGCCGGCCTGTCAGCAGAGCCGGCAACGATGTCGTTGCCAAAAAGGGGAGGTCCACATGAAGAAGTTGATTCTGGTTTCCATGCTCGCCGCATTTTCGCTGCCCGCCATCGCCCATGCCGACGACCCGCGCGCCGCTGTCCGCGCCGCCTGCCAGTCCGACGTCAAATCCAATTGCGGCATGGTGTTCAACCGCGACAAGGCGCTTGCCTGCCTGGTCAGCAATGCCTCCAAGCTCTCGGCCGGCTGCTCTGCGGCGCTGAAGAAAGCCTCGTGCAACGCCAAGGCGCCGGCCAATGTGAAGGCGACCTTCCCCTGCGCGGGCTAAGCACGTTTCATTGCTGAGACCGGACGGCGAGCGGCGGCAGGCCTGTCTCCGCGCGGAAGCGTGCCACCCAGTTCCGGCTCTCGCCATCGCTTAACCTTGCGGTCTTCGGCTCAATCGCCGAGGCAATGGCGGGGTCGAGGCCGAGTGCGGCCAGAACTGTCGCCAGCGCGGCCGTCGGGTCCTGCGACAGCGCTTCATAGGTCAGGCGCAACGGTTCGATGTCATTGTTGTCGAACCAATTGTTCCAGCTTTCGTCCTGCGCTGTCAGGTCATCGACATATCTGCCGATCTCGTCGCGATCATAGACGATGGCACGCGCCGGACTGGTTCGCTCGCGCTCTGTTCCGTCGGCGGCAATGTGCCAGAGCCCAGTCTGCATCGCCTTGACGCGCGAGACGGCCTGCGAAACTTTGTCGTTGCGCGACAGATGAATGAACAGCGATGGACCGAATACCGTTTCGAAACGGGCGCGGTCATTGGCCAAGCCAGGAAACAGATCGTCGARCCGCGCCGATAATTCATCGCCGCTTTCCCGCATGATGCGCAAGCCGAATAGATCGGTACCGCCGCGTCCCGCGGCGATCACAGCCTCGATATAGTCTCTGCCGAAAACAGCCGCGCCTTCGCTGCCGGCGATCCCAACCTGCAGCCGGCTGGCCCAGCGCGGTATCGACTCCTTGCGGAAATACGAGGCATGCCGACCGGCGACGCCAGTGCTTTCGATGAGATCGCATAGCAGCGTACTGCCGCTTCGCGGCGTTGCGCATAGGATATAGGATTGGACTGTCGGCATGCCGCCCTTACTCTCTGGATGTGGCAGGCCCTAACGACGCAGATTGATGGTTTTATGACAATGCTGACAAATCAAGTCACCGCACCGACGTGAAGCCGGCTTTCCCATGCGAGGGGTAAGCGGTAGATGATGAGAAGCGTTCTTTGTAATGGTATCAAGCGGATTTCTTGGCTTGTGCTTCGGCAAATGGCCTGAACAAAGTCCGATTGCGGCCCTGTGCCTTGGCATCATAGAGCGCAGCGTCGGCGGTCGACAGTAGCCGATGCGGTTGGACTCCGAGGCTCCGGCCCTTCGCGCAGCATATGCCGATGCTCGCGGTGACCTGCCCGAACGCGCTCGCGGAGTGGACGATATTCTCCACCTGTAAGAAGTGTGCAAATTGCTCCGCGACAACAACCGCATTCTTTTCGTTGGTGTCGGGAAGCAAAACCACGAATTCCTCGCCGCCGTAGCGGGCGACGACATCCGTTACCCGTTTTGCTGCGCGCAACAGGCAATTGCTGACCCGCTTCAGGCATTCGTCGCCCGACAGATGTCCATATGTGTCGTTATAGACCTTGAACCAATCGATATCGATCATCAGCAGGCTGAGCGGTGCATTGCTTCTGGCGCTTCGGGCCGACTCGCGGGCAAATGCTTCGTCGAAAGCCCGGCGGTTGACGAGGCCGGTCAAGCCATCGGTCTCGGCGAGGCTTTTCAATTGCGCGGCCGACAGCCTGAGCGCAGCTTCAGCCTGCTTCATCGCGGTGATATCCGAGACCACCACCATCGCGGTGCCATCTTCGGCGAGCCGGGTGCGGATGCTGAGCCAGTTGCCGCTCGAGAGCTGGACTTCTTCGTCCTTGTTGCGGTGCAGGGTGGCTGCCGCCGCCTCGACCCACTCCTCCAATTTTTCCGCCGGCGCATCTGTCCGTTCCTGTTTCTCTGCGATCCGGCGAAGGATATCGCGGATATTGGCGCCGACGACACGAACTTCGGCCGAGTCCGGAAAGGCATTGCGGTATTGTTCGTTGCAGAAGATCAGAAATCCGTTGCGATCGAACATGGCAAAGCCGTCCGACATGCCGGCCATGGCATGCGACAACAGGTTCTTGCTCTCCCGCAGGGCTCGTTCGAGTTCTATGCGTTCCGTGATGTCGCGCGTCACACCGGCAAGTCCGATGACATGCCCCTCCTTGTCCCGAAGGGGACTTTTGGAGGCGAGCAAGTGCCTGTCCTTTAGGCGCTCTTGGCTGTCGACCAGGGGCTCGCCTGTGCGCATGAGGCGTTGCTCGTAATAATAGAGCTCTTCGGCCACCGGTGGCGTCTGCAGGTTGAAATCAGTCAGCCCGATCATCTCCTCAGGTGTCGAGAACTGATAGAGGCGCGACATGTTTTCATTGACGATGATGAAGCGGCTGTCCCTATCCTTGACGTAGAGAAAGTCCGGCGACTGCGAAAATGCGGTCACCAATGTGCTGCGGTCCAGCTCCACCTGACGGGTCTTCAGGATGATGAAGCCGCAGATCACCATGGTCAGACAGTTCATCAGCCCAATCGGCACGCCCATCAGCGCTAGCCCTTGCACATTGTGAAGGATCGGCAGCGCTTCCATGAACACGGCAAGCACGACGCCAAAGGCGGCAGCGGTGATGGCGACATCCGAGAGTTTGGGTGGTCTTTTCCTGGTCAGGTGGTTGGCAAGCACACCGATAGCGCCAACCGCCGCCATGACGATCGCCGCGTCGATTGCCCCGGCTCCCCCAATCGCGATGCGAAAGATGATGGCGACCGTGATCGCAATGACAGCAGCCGGCGGGCCGCCGAACAGGCCTGCAAGCACCACAGGCACATAACGCAGATCGAGATAGATGCCGGGACTATACTGAACGGCAAGCACGATCGCGCCGATCGCGGTGCCGCCGGCGATCAGTCCAAGTACGATCCGTTCATAGCCAACCAGCTGCCGCTGGAACCAGATCGACACATGCGCCCAAATCGAGATCGCGAGACCGACAAACGCAAAGTTGCCGATAAGCTGTTCCCACAAGCCGTTCATCGAGGTGCGGCAGCCTTCCCAACATAGTTATTTCACTAATCTTAGACGTGAACTGGTGTGAGCTTCGTTAACTGCGCGCCTATTTGCTGCAGATTGCGAATATTTCTCAAATGTTTATGGAGTGATTCAAGGTTTGGAAGCCGATCTGTGCCGATCCGGGATGAAACATGGCCTGCGATCGCTTGAGGGCATGCCGCCCTCAAGCTGCAAGAATGGTCCGCTCAGGTAATTGCGCCGACCTGCCACGGCACGAATTCATTGTCGCCGTAGTCATAGACCTCGCTGACCGTCTTCTTGCCCGAGGCCACCGCGATGATGTCGTCGAAGATGCGCTGGCCGGCGGCTTCGATCGTGTCCTCGCCGGTGACGATGCCGCCGCAATTGATGTCCATGTCCTCGTCCATATGCTCGTACATCTCGGTATTGGTGGCGATCTTGATGCAGGGCGCCGGCTTCCAGCCCGAGACCGAACCACGGCCGGTGGTGAAGCAGACGACATTGCAGCCGCCGGCAATCTGGCCGGTGACGGCTACCGGGTCATAGCCGGGCGTGTCCATGAACACGAAGCCCTTTTCGGTCACCGGCTCAGCATATTCATAAACGGCTTTCAGCGGCATCGTGCCCCCCTTGGCAACCGCGCCCAGCGACTTTTCCAGGATCGTCGTCAGCCCACCCTGCTTGTTGCCGTAGGACGGATTGTTGTTGAGCTCGTCGCCATTGCGGGCGGTATAGTCGCGCCACCAATCGATACGCGACAGGAGCTTCTGCGCCACTTCCGGGCTGACCGCGCGGCGGGTGAGCAGGTGTTCGGCGCCATAGATTTCCGGTGTTTCGGACAGTACCGAGGTGCCGCCATGCCGTACGATCAGGTCCGACGCTACGCCAAGTGCCGGATTGGCCGAGATGCCGGAATAGCCGTCCGAGCCGCCGCATTCGAGCGCCACTTTGAGCGCCGACAGCGGCTGTTCGGTGCGCTCGATCGCATTCACGATCGGCAGCATTTCCTTGATGATCTCCTGCGCCGCGGCGATCGTCTTGCGCGTGCCGCCGGTCTGCTGGATGGTCATGGTGCGCAACAGTGCACCTTCTGCCAGCTTGTAGTGTTCCATGATCGGCTGGATCTGGTTGGTCTCACAGCCCAGCCCGATCAGCAGGATGCCGCCGAAATTCGGATGCCGGGCAAAGCCGTTGATGGTGCGCGTCAGAATCCGATAGCCTTCGGACTTGGTGTTGAGCGCACAGCCGCCGCCATGGGTGAGTGCGACGACACCATCGATATTGTCGAAACCGTCAAGCCCGCCATTCCGATTGAAATGCTCGGCAATATAGCGGGAGACGGTGGCGGAACAGTTCACCGAGGAGATGATGCCGATATAGTTGCGGGTGCCGATATTGCCGGCGCCACGATCATAGCCGAGGAACGTGCGGCGTTCGCTGACCGGCAGCAAGCGCTCATCACGGTTGTTGGAGCCAAGCTGATAGTCATGCTCGGAGGGCACCATCTGCAGATTATGCAGGTGGATATGCTGGCCCGGCTCGATATCGGCGGTGGCGACGCCGATCACCTGGCCGAACTTGTGCACTTCCTGCCCGGTCTTGATCGCCTTGAGCGCCATCTTGTGGCCGCGGCCGATCAGGTCCTTGGCCACAAGATCGTTGTAACCGGTGGCTTCGCCTTTCGAAATTTTCTGGCGCGCGACGCCGACATCGTCGAGCGGATTGAGAATGATGAGCGGAGCGGCGAGCGCGGACATGGGCGGTTCCTAGAACTGTTTCTTGCGGATAAAATACATTTGCCTGAAATGGCCTGCCGTCAAGGCGATAATATGTCAAACAACGGATTGTATTTATTGTTTTATTTTGAACAGGCCGCCGTACTGGCTCGATTCTGTCGAGCGTGCGGCATGCGAAGAGACGGATTGCCATCTCTCTGCATTTCAGTCGCGATGATTTGTAGCGCCGTCGATCACCCCGCCTTCGCGGATCCAGTTCCAAGATAGGGGCGGCGTTCCAGCTCCGAGGATTTTACCGCGCTGCGCAGGCGCAACAGGTCCTTGCGGGCGATGAGGCCGACAAGCTTGCGGGTTTCGGCTTCGACGATCGGAATGCGGCCGACATCCGCCGACAGCATCAAGTCGGCAATGAAGCCGACCGTGTCGTCCGGATGGCCAACCGGGATAGAGCTGTCGGAAACTCTGTCGGAGAGGCTTTGCGCGAAAAACTCCTGCCTGCCCCGCCAGCGCAAGGCATCGGCGCGGGATACGACGCCGATCAGCTTCCCATCCGTGTCGACGACCGGATACACACGATGTGACTTTTCCGGGGAGGAGAGAAAGTCGCAGGCGCTGCCGACCGTCATCGCAGCCGGCAGTGTATCCACCTGGCGGATCATGATCTCGGCAGCACGCGTGAGCTCGAACGGATCGATGCCGTATTCGCGCGTGATATGCTGGCCCCGGCGCGCGATCTTTTCAGTCAGGATGGACCGGCGGAGCAGAAGGACGGTGACGGCATAGGCAGCCACCGTGGCTGCCAGCAGCGGTGCCAGCGTGCTGACATCACCGGTGATCTCGACGGCGAAGAACGTGCCTGTCAGTGGCGCGCGCATCGTGCCGCCCATCATCGCTGCCATGCCAAGCAGAGCCCAGAAGCCGGGATCGCCGGGCAGAGCGAGGCCGATAATCCAGCCCATTGCGCCGCCCAGGATGAGCAATGGCGCAAGCACGCCACCGGACGTGCCGGATGACAGCGCCACCAGCCAGATACCCGCCTTGACCAGCAGGATGGTGACGACGGCGCCCACGGCGATATGATCGTGCAGCAGATCCGAAATGATGTCGTAACCGACGCCAAGCGCGCGCGGTTCGATCAGGCCGCCCAATCCGACGACAAGGCCGCCAAGCGCCGGCCACCACATCCAATGGATCGGCAGCCGTTCAAAACCGTCTTCGAGCTTGTAGAGCAAGGTCGTCAGCATGCCGGACTGCAAGCCCGAGAGAATGCCGACTGCCACACAGAGCAGGATGCCCCACCAGGGAAGCTGAAGATGGAAAGTGGTTGGGAACAGCGGGCCGCTGCCGAACAGGAACGGCCGCCAGCCGATGGAAACGCAGGCTGCCACCACGACAGGGATGAAGCTGCGCGGCTTCCATTCGAACAACAGCAATTCGACCGCCAGCATCACCGCGGCAATCGGCGAGCCGAAGATCGCCGTCATGCCCGCCGCGGCGCCTGCGACCAGCAGGCTCTTGCGTTCGGCTGCGCTCATCTGGAAGAATTGTGCAAACAGCGACCCGATGGCGCCGCCGGTCATGATGATCGGGCCTTCGGCGCCGAACGGACCACCGCTACCGATGGAGATCGCCGATGACAAGGGTTTCAGCAAAGCAACTTTCGGCGACATCCGGCTGCCGCCGATCAGGATGGCTTCAATCGCCTCGGGAATGCCATGACCGCGAATTTTCTCCGATCCGAACCGGGCCATCAGACCGATGACCAGGCCGCCGACAGCTGGTGCCGCGATCATCCACAGCGAACGGCCTACCGCCGCAGGCGCGCTCGTCGCGACGGTGAAATGACCAAACCAGATGATATTTGTGACCAACGCAATCAGGTTGACCAGCACCCAGGCGGCGAGCGCGCCACCGGTGCCGACGACGACCGCCATGCCCGTCAACACCAGAACGCGACTGTCGGTGGTGAAATCGCCCGCTTCGCGACGGGCAAGACCACCGGTAAAATCATGAAGGGGATATTGATGTCTGGCTTCGGACTCTTTCAACGCGCTATCTCCGGATCACGCGCGCCTTCAGGCCGCGCGTTCAAAACTGCGGCTAAATTATATCGTAATACGATATAATTCAATATCGAAGTGAAGGAGATCGCTGTGACCGGACCGGAACAAAACGACACCCTTTCGCCTGCGGACTACCGGGCGCTTGCCGATCTCCGTTACAGCCTGCGGCGCTTCACGGAATTCAGTGCTTCGGCCGCGCAGGAGGAGGGGTTGCCGAGCCAGCAGCATCAGGCGCTGCTGGCAATCAAGGGCTACTCCGGAGACGAACCCATGACCATCGGCACATTGGCGAACCGGCTGCTCATTGCGCCTCATACTGCGACGGAACTGGTGGGGAGGCTAAGCGCATCTGATCTGGTGACACGAGAGTCCGACCCCGACGACAAGCGTCGCCATACATTGGCGCTGACAGAAAAGGCAGAAGCGATATTGCTGCGGCTGAGTGCAGCACACCTGCGGGAAATCCGCGAAATGGCGCCCGCGCTGATCGGTATCCTGCAGAGCCTGCAGCAAAAGATTTAGCCGAATTCTATTCCGGGATCGCCGGCAGTACCTTGTCCACCTTCTTCAGCGCCCGCTCGCGGAAGAAAATATAGAGGCCGGAAGCGATGATCAGCCCGGCGCCGATGAATTTGGCGGGTGACGGAAAATCGCCGAAGAACAGCCAGCCAAACACGATCGCCCAGAAAAGCTGCGTATATTGCAGCGGCGCCACCGCCGCTGCATCCGCGAGCTTGAAGGCCCAATTGACCATCACATGCGCCAACATGGCCAGCATACCGAGCATGAACAGCGGCACGATATCGCCCGCAGGCGGTGTATGCCAGGAAAACGGCACGACGAACGCGCTGACGATTGTCGCCGTCGCCGTTTGCCAGAAGATCATGGTGATCCCCGGCGTTTCCTTCAGCGAACGCGCCGAAAGCATCACGAAACCGAAGGCCATGCTGCCGAGGATGGAGATGACGGCCGAGGCGGAGAGCATCGCCCGCGACGGCTCCAGCGCCACCAGCACGCCGAGGAAGCCGCAACCGATCGCCGTCCAACGCCGCCAGCCGACATGCTCGCCGAGCAGCAGCGGCGCGAAACTGGCGACATAGATGGGTGCCGCCAGCCAATAGGTCATGACATCGGCGAGCGGCAGGGAGGCGACGGCGAAATAGAAGGCGTAGGAATCGATGATCGTCAATGCCACCCGCACCAGCAGCAGCAAGGGCCGGTCGAGGACGAACAGCTTGCGCCAACCGGCCTTCCACAGAAACGGCGACAGCAGGATCAACCCGGCAATGCCGCGGCAGAACACCAGCATGCTGATCGAATAGGACGACGTCAGCCACTTGCCGATCGCGTCATTGGTCGTGAAACAAAGCATGCTGGCAAGCATGATGATCACGGCCGCACTGGTGGAATGAAGGCCGGCAAACGGCCTGGTCAGGAAAGCGGGCATCGGGGACCTTGATGGGATATGCTCACGGTCATGCTGCGATTTGCTATCAAAGGCAACCGTAATGCGCCCATTTTCGCGCCACCGGAAAGGACAGAGGCGACAGGTCAAAGCATGCTCAAGCATTACAAATTTGCGGAATAGTCGCGAAACCTTTGCATTTCAGCTTTTCCGCCTCGGCGAAATAGGCCATAGCTCGTGCGAAAAAACTCGACTTAAGGCTTGGCAATGACCTCCTACGACGTGCTCACGGTCGGTAACGCGATCGTCGACATCATCGCGCGCTGCGAAGAAGATTTTCTCCTGAACAACACGATCCAGAAGGCGGCGATGAATCTCATCGATGCCGAGCGTTCGGCATTGCTCTATTCGCGCATGGGACCGGCAATCGAGACTTCCGGCGGCAGTGCCGGCAACACGGCGGCGGGCGTTGCGAGCTTCGGCGGCAAGGCGGCCTATTTCGGCAAGGTTTCGAACGACCAGCTTGGCGACATTTTCCGCCACGACATGCGCGCTCAGGGCGTGCATTTCGAGACGAAGCCGTTGCAGAGCAAACCGCCGACCGCCACCTCGATGATCTTCGTCACGCCGGACGGCGAGCGCTCGATGAATACCTATCTCGGCGCCTGCGTCGAACTGGGCCCTGAGGACGTCGAGCCGGAAACGGTCGCCAATGCCCGCGTCACCTATTTCG
This sequence comes from Rhizobium sp. P2_G2, assembly GCF_056403555.1. Taxonomy (NCBI): domain Bacteria; kingdom Pseudomonadati; phylum Pseudomonadota; class Alphaproteobacteria; order Hyphomicrobiales; family Rhizobiaceae; genus Rhizobium; species Rhizobium sp. P2_G2. Next base: position 117,570 of record NZ_JBFUFF010000011.1, on the reverse strand, counting down.
AGGGTTATCTCTGGGATCCGCCGCGCGCCAAGGAGGCGATCCGCGAATGCGCCCGCATCGCCCATGAGCACGGCCAGGAAACGTCGATGACGCTGTCCGACAGCTTTTGCGTCGGCCGCTATCGCGAGGAATTCATCGACCTGATGCGCTCCGGCACGGTCGACATCGTTTTCGCCAACCGGGCCGAAACGCTGGCGCTGTACGAGACCTCGGATTTCGATACCGCGCTGGAGCAGATGTCCAAGGATTGCAAGCTCGCGGCCGTGACGATGAGTGAGAAGGGCTCGATCATCGTTCAGGGTGATCGGCGCATTCCGGTGCCGGCGCTTAAGATCGACAATCTGGTGGATACGACAGGTGCCGGCGATCTTTACGCCGCAGGCTTCCTGTTCGGCTACACGCACGGTTTCCAGTTGAGCGATTGTGGTCGCCTCGGCAGCCTGGCAGCCGGCATGGTGATCCAGCAGATCGGCCCACGCATGCAGACGTCGCTGAAACAGGCAGCAATCGAAGCCGGCTTTATTTTGTAAAAGCCTCGCCCGGATAGGCGCCCCAGATCTCGGCCTGGCTGACATAACCTTTGACGCCATCGGCGACGGCATGACACCAGGCGCCGTTGCATTCGTCGATCTTCATCACCACGCCGGGCTGCATCCGCGCGATGACGCTTGCCGTGTCGCGCTCGTCATTGTGCATGTTGACGAAGACATTGGTCTTGTCCTTCATCCACGGGGCGGCGATCGCCGTCCGGTCACCCGACAGCATGGAATGAAACACCCAGCCCTCAGTGCCGTCGGCATCGCGGATGCGCCGCCAATTGTCGAATTCCTGGACGATCTCCACGGGCAGGCCGGATTTCACATAGAGCCAGGACACCGCATAGTCCTGGCCTGGGCCGACGCGCAGGTTGATCTTCTTGGCTTTCAGCGTCACGAAACGCGGCAGCGGCAGGCCGGAGGCTGCCTTGGTCGCCTGCGCCTGGACCTCAGGTGCAAGGCCGGCAGCCAGGATGACTGCGCCGAAAATCGCGGGAATGAGTTTATTCAGTTGCCTTGTCATGACCAGTCCCGAAGACGTCGGGGAGAGCCACGCACCATGCGCTCCGGAGGCCCGGGCCAGGAAGCGATTGTCTTCACCGCCGCGTCTGATTAAGAATGCGGTTATCGATCGCGAGTGTCGCGCAACTTGGTTAACGGTCGGTCAACGATTTGCCGGAACATGCGGATGACGAACAAGAAAAAACCTCTGGTCTACATTACCCGAAAGCTTCCCGATGCCGTTGAAACCCGCATGCGCGAGCTCTTCGATGCCGAACTCAACATCGACGATCATCCGCGATCGCGCGAAGAGCTGATGGCGGCCGTTGCCCGCGTCGACGTGCTCGTGCCCACCGTCACCGATCGCATCGATGCCGGCTTGATCGAGGCGGCCGGATCGCAACTCAAGCTCATTGCTTCCTTCTCCAACGGCATCGACCATGTCGATGTCGAGGCAGCCGCCAAGCGCGGCATCACCGTCACCAACACACCCGGCGTGCTGACCGAGGATACGGCCGACATGGCGATGGCGCTCATTCTCTCCGTGCCGCGTCGCCTTGCCGAAGGTGCGCGCGTGTTGACCGACAGCAAGGGCGATTGGGAGGGCTGGTCGCCGACCTGGATGCTCGGCCACCGCATCTGGGGCAAGCGGCTTGGCATTATCGGCATGGGCCGTATCGGCACTGCGGTGGCGCGCCGGGCCAAAGCCTTTGGTCTCTCCATCCACTACCACAACCGCCACCGTGTCACCGCCCAGACCGAAAGCGTGCTCGAAGCCACCTATTGGGACAGCCTGGACCAGATGCTCGCTCGCGTCGATATCGTCTCCGTCAACTGTCCCTCGACGCCGGCGACCTACCACCTCGTCTCGGCCCGCCGCCTCGCGCTGATGCGGCCGACGAGCTACATCGTCAACACCGCCCGCGGCGGCGTCATCGATGAGACCGCCCTGATCAAATGCATCCGCGAAGGCAAGATCGCCGGCGCGGGCCTCGACGTGTTCGAGAACGAGCCGCTGGTCAGCCCGAAGCTCCTGAGGCTGGCCAACGAGAACAAGGTCGTGCTGCTGCCGCATATGAGCTCGTCGACGATCGAAAGCCGCATCGATATGGGCGAGAAGGTGATCATCAACATCCGCACCCATTTCGACGGCCATCGTCCGCCGGATCGGGTGCTGCCGGGACGGAACTAACGTCAGCTCTTCCGTTTGTACTTGATCACGTCGAACCGCGCCGCCAGCGCATCATACATCATCAGCCGCCCGATCAGCGGTTCGCCGATGCCGGTCAACAGCTTGATCGCCTCCATCGCCATCAGCGTACCGATGACCCCAGTCAGTGCGCCGACAACGCCGGTCTCGGCACAGACCGGCAGCATGCCCTCGGGCGGCTCTTCGGGGAAAAGATCGCGGTAGCGCGGATAGGGTTTGCCGTCAGGGTCGAGATCATAGGGCTTCAGCACGGTGACCGAGCCGTCGAAGCGGCCGACTGCCCCGGTGACCAGCGGAATGCCGGTCTTCTCCGCTGCATCGGCGGCGGCATAGCGGGTGGTGAAATTGTCGGAACCGTCGATGAGCAGGTCGTAGCCGAAGATCAGTCCGGCGGCATTGTCCGTATCGAGGCGGATTTCGTGGCGGTCAATTTCGATATGGGGGTTGAGTTCGCGCACGCGGGCAGCAGCGCTGCGCGTCTTGCGCTCGCCGACATGCGACGTGCCGTGGATGGTCTGGCGCTGCAGGTTGGAGAGCGAGACGCGGTCGTCTTCGACAATGCCGATCGTGCCGACGCCGGCGGCGGCGAGATATTCGATCACCGGCGAGCCGAGTCCGCCCGCGCCGATCACCAGCACGGCGGAATTCTTCAGCCGTTGCTGTCCCGCGCCGCCGATTTCCGGCAGCAGGATATGGCGCTGGTAGCGTTCGATTTCGGATGCGCTGAGGGGATCGTTCGTCATTCTTGGCCTGATGGGAAGATTTAGCAATATAAGCTATCAGGCTTCCGTGCCGCACTCCAGATGGGTGCAGCGCAAAGATGCCGCGGCGCACGGCACGCGGCGTTCTGTCGTGATCACGCCTTCGGGTCGCCCCGCCGCTCCAGCGCCGTCTTGCGGATGATGTCGGCGATATCCGGGCTGCTCGAGGAGAGCATCTGGAAATCCTCGGCATGGAGCGACAGCAACGACACCTCGGTTGTCGCGGTGACGGTCGCCGAGCGCGGCTCGCCGGTCACCAACGCCATCTCGCCGAAGAAACTGCCCGGGCCAAGCTCTACCGGGCTCGGCGTGGCAACGGTTACGCTGCCATCGACGATGAAGAACATCTGGTCGCCCTTGTCGCCCTTGCGGCAGATTATGGTGCCGGTCGGCACTATCCGTGGCCTGAGCGCGCGCACGATCTCCATCACCGAGGAGGCGCCCAGCCGCTGGAACAACGGCACTGCCGCTACCAGTTGCCATTTCTGCACGAAATCCTGGCGGCGGACTTCTTCCTGGAAGCCGGTGGCCAACATGCCGGCCCAGAGGCCGAATATGCCGATACCGCTCATCATCACCAGCCCGCCGAGCACCCGGCCGGCAAAACTGCGCGGAATTTCGTCGCCATAGCCGGTCGTGGAGAGCGTCACCACCGCCCACCACATCGCCTGCGGGATGCTGCCGAAGGTGTCGGGCTGCTCGTTGCGCTCGATGAGATAAGCGGCGAGCGAGGCGGCAAACAGCACGATGCAGAAAATCGAGGTCACGCCGATCAGGCTGCGCGCTTCATTGAAGAGCACCCGGCCGAGCAGTCGGAAGAAGGTGGAATCGCGCAACGGCTTCAGCAGCCAGATGGCGCAGAACAGGCTGTGATCCTGCGTGCGGATCGTCAGGAAGGCGGCCAGCGGCACGGTCACAGAAAGCAGATCAGCCGTCAGTGTCGGCAGATGATTGGGGATGTCGGCCTTTCGCCATGCCGACCAGTCGCCGACGAATTGCATGAGATAGATCGCCCAGATGCCGGCGAGCAGGATTTCCAGCGCCAGCCCAATCCTGGGATTGATGTCCGGCACGGTCAGCGCCGCCACGGCGAGCAGGCCGATCACCGCGAGCAATGTGTTGAGACGCCCGGAAACCCGCGCGAAAGGCCATGCTGACATGTCGATCCCCTGAAGCCCTGGCCTCACGTTCTGCCCTCTGGCCGCCGCGACGTCAACAGCGGCCATAGTCCTTCGGATCGCGATGGCGTTTCGCCATCGGCAGTGCTATCAGTTCAACAATCCGATCCGCTTTCCGAAGTTTCCATTATGGCTGCATCGCTTCGCCTCAATCACATGTCCGTCCTTGTCAGCAACCTCGAACGTAGCGCCGCGTTCTATCAGCGCGTCCTTGAACTGCCCGAGATCGAATGCCTCGCTGCCCGGCCAAATATCCGCTGGTTCGGCATCGGCCCGGAACAGTCCGTCCATCTGATCGAGGGCGACTTCGCCGACACGCATGTGAAGATGCATACGCATTTCTGCATCACCGCCCCGGATTTCGAGGCCAAGATCGCCCATATCGCCGGCGCTGGCGTCACTTATGTCAACGTGGCCAGGGAGCCGGGCAAGGTGCATGTGCGGGCCGATGGCGTCCGATCTGTTTATTTCCAGGATCCGGATGGCTACTGGATCGAGGTCAGCGAAGAATTCTGATCCGGAGGAGGTTGGCGCCGGTTTCTCCGCAATAGCAGCGAGCATTGCGGCGCGTCCTTCTGGGAGGAGGGCCCTATGCCAAACATGCATGCCTTGCTGCCGGCATTCTGGCTCACATTCGCGGTGCCCGCAACGGTCTTTGCCCACATCGACAGGCTGACGGGGCAGGATTACAACGGCTTCGAGCGCAATGACGGCAAGGGGTCATGCTGCGACTGGCACGACTGCCGGCCGGCGCTCACGCCTTTCATGGACAAGGATGGCGAGAAGATCACCGATCTCGCGGGCAACAAATATCTGCTCGATCCGGGAAAAATCGTCCGGCGGCCATCCGACGACGGCAACTGGCATGTCTGCGGCGATGCTCACCGGTTGAACTGCATTATCGCACCACAAGAGGCCAAACGCAGTCCAACGCCGCTCGATCGTCTGTTCGGGAAAACGTCGGTCGCGGCCTGGGGGGGAACTGCCGGGCCGCTCGATAGTGGCGAGATTGCCCGGCAATTGGCCGCCGCGCCAATTTGCCGGGCCGGAGTCCCCTGAGGGATGTCAGGCGTGCAGGCCGCCGACCAGCCAGAAGACGATCAGGATGATCAGCAGCAAGCCGAGCACGCCGCCGAGGCCGGAGCCGCCATAGCTGCGGTAGCCATAGTAGCCACCGCCGCCGCCAACAATGAGAATGATGAGTACAATCAGCAGGATCGTTAACATAGCCGGTCCTCTTCCACGTCCATTTGCGGGTTCTTGTTCGCACACAGAACGCATGAAAGGACGGGCAGGTTCCGTTTCGGGCAACAGCGGTGGCGGTATGCCTTCGCCGAATCCGTCCGGCTCGTTTGAGGATCGCCAATGCAGATTGCCGTATCGCCGGCTGTGGCTAGCGCATGCCGCCCACGCGCCGCGCGTAGTCCATCGCTTCTACGTCTCCGGGGAAACCGACGAAGAACATCCTGAGCTTCTGTTCCTGCGCCGCGCCGCGGCGGCGGTAGATCAGCTCGAGGAACATGGTCGGCCAGCGGTACTCCTCGGAGAATTTCTTGACCATGTCGAAATTGCCGGCATCCGGGGCGTGGCCATCCCAGGCCAGGAACTGGCCGTTACCGGCAAAACTATCGAATGCGGCAAAAAACGCGTCCCTGTCGCTCGGATGGTTGCCGCGATAGGCCGGATCGCCGATCGAGTATTTTTCGGTCGTGTCCTTGGGGCTATGCATCACGGCGCCGCCGATGGGCAGGCGATTGAGAGAAATGCCGCAGCGGAAGCCAAATTTGACGAAGCTGGAATTGCCGCCGCGATAGTCCTGCACCAGGCTGGCGATTTCCGTGACCAGATCCTTTTGCATCTCCTGCGTCATGGCTGCTCCTTGCATTCGTTCGGCGTGGACATAGCACAAACTCGTGACCGGACAATACCTGCCGGATGACAAGTTTTGAGCGTGCCGGAAGTCAGGCCGGTTCGTCGCAATCGTAGCCGCCCGTCCTTTTGTGGTGCACCGCATGCGCTTTCTCCATCCGCTCGGCAAATCTGGTGCGAAGGGCTTCGGGCCTATAAGGGCGGAGAAACATGTCCAGAGTGCCGATCGTGGCGCAGGCCTGGTAAAGGAAGGAGCCCTTGGCCGGCGCCCGCTCCTTGTTGTATTTAGAACGCCTGTAAAGTTCATGCCAGAGATGGAGGAAGGTTGATCGGGTGGCGAGGTGCGCCACCTCGTCGCGGTATTCCGGAAGCAGCACTTTCCAGAATTCGCGTGGCCGCAGTGGATAAAAGGCGTGACGCGGCTCCGCCAAAGTGTCGATGCCATGTTTCGAGGCAAGCTCGGTGATCAGCATCGGCCCCAGCACGCCCCAGTGGGTATCGATATCGATGCCGGAGCGGGCGCGCGCTTCGAGTTCCGCCAGCATCCGATGCCGGCGCGGCAGCCTGAGCACGGCGCCATTGCAGCGGTTGGTGTCGTCCTCTTCCGCCTGCGTGCCGAAGAGGATCGGCTTGCCGGCGAAGTCCGGCTTGCGCAGCACGAGCACATCGCTATCGACCCAGCATGCGCCGGTCTTCTGGATCAGCCGGTAGCGGAAATAGTTAGAAAACTTGGACAGCGACGGCTTGCCGCGCACCAGGTAGCGCTGCAGCATTCCCTCGTCGGCGATGATTTCGCGTGCATCGATCAGCGTCACACCTGCCGGGGCCCTCTCCGGCGGCTCGTAGCAATAAAGTCTGAGTGGCGCACCGTGGAACGGAAACGAGGCGAGGCAAGTATAAGTGATAGGATCGAGCGGACCGTGCCAGAACGTCGCGAAATCTTCTGTGGCGCGGACGCGGTCGAGCAATCGCCGCATCGTGTGCGTCTTCAGAAGTCGCGCAATGCGCAATGAAGGAATGTCTGCAATAGTCATGATTTCATTGGTTCCGGCTTCCCCCTGCCGAAATCTTTATGGTTTCAACTGAAATCGGTAGCTCCTATCCGTCGGTTTGTCTGTTACCCGCGAAACAGACCGATGTTCTGAACTTTTCAACCATGGGTCAACATCATTTCGCCGGCCATGGTCAATCTGCTTAAAAAGGTCGCTTCCGGCCGGCGGATGACCGGTACCGAAAGTGGCAGTGTATTTCGACAGCGGGGGTATTGCGCCTTCCCGATTTCCGGAGGCCATGCTAACAAGTCGGCCATGCAAAAAGGTGATCATCTCTTCCTCGTCGACGGTTCCGGCTTCATCTTCCGCGCTTTCCACGCGCTGCCGGCGCTTACCCGCAAATCCGACAAGCTGCCGGTCGGCGCGGTCAGCGGCTTCTGCAACATGTTGTGGAAACTGCTGGTCGATGCCCGCAACACCGAAGTCGGCGTCACGCCGACCCATTTCGCCGTGATTTTCGACTATTCGGCGGCGACCTTCCGCAAGCAGATCTATCCGGAATACAAGGCCAACCGTTCCGCGCCACCCGAGGATTTGATTCCGCAATTCGGCCTGATCCGCGAGGCGACGCGCGCCTTCAACCTGCCCTGTATCGAGATCGAGGGCTTCGAGGCCGATGACATCATTGCCACCTATGCCCGGCAAGCGGAAGCGGCTGGCGCCGAAGCGACGATCATCTCCTCCGACAAGGATCTTATGCAACTCGTCTCCGACCGCATCCATATGTATGACGGCATGAAGGACATGCAGATCTCGATTCCCGAAGTGATCGAGAAATGGGGTGTGCCGCCGGAAAAGATGATCGACCTGCAGGCGCTGACCGGCGATTCCACCGATAACGTGCCCGGCGTTCCCGGCATCGGCCCGAAGACCGCCGCTGCCCTGCTGCTCGAATATGGCGATCTCGACACGCTGCTCGCCCGCGTCGGTGAGATCAAGCAGGAGAAACGTCGCGAAAGCATCATTGCCGCCAAGGACCTGATCCGCGTCTCCAAGGAACTGGTGACGCTGAGGACCGATACGCCGGTGACTTTGCCGCTTTCCGATCTCGTGCTGGAGAAGCAGGACGGCCCGAAGCTGGTCGGCTTCCTCAAGGCGATGGAATTCACCACGCTGACCCGCCGCGTCGCCGAGGCTTGCGATTGCGATGCGGCTGCGATCGAACCATCCGTCGTCAAGATCGAATGGGATGGCGCGGCGCATGGCCCGGATCTCGAAGTCGCCGAAAAGCCGGCCGCCGAAGCGGGCCAGCCCCAGGCGGCCAAGCCGAAGGGCGCCCTGAATGTCGGCTCCGATGGCCGCGAACCGGTTTTCGCGCCGCAAAAACTCGCCGACGACCGGGCCGCGCAATTTGCCACGCAACCCTTCGATCATTCGACCTATGAGACGGTCCTCGACATTGACGGCCTGAAGCGCTGGGTGGCGACGGCCAAGCAGATCGGTCTCGTCGCCTTCGACACCGAGACCACCTCGCTTGACCCGATGCAGGCAGAGCTCTGCGGCTTCTCGCTCGCAGTCGCCGACGACAGCGCCACGCCCTCGGGCCAGATCACCCGCGCCTGCTATGTCCCGGTCGCGCATAAGAGCGGCCGCGGCGACCTGCTCGGCGGCGGATTGGTGGAAGGCCAGATTCCCGTGCGGCAGGCGCTTGAGGTCCTGAAGAGCCTGCTGGAGGATGACAGCGTCCTCATCATTGGCCAGAACATAAAATATGACTGGCTGGTGATGAAGCGCCACGGCATCGTCATCGCGCGCTTCGACGACACGATGCTGATGAGCTATGTGCTCGACGGCGGCAGCAACACCACGCATGGCATGGATTCGCTCTCTGATCGCTGGCTGGGGCATAAGCCGGTCGCATATAAAGAGGTCACCGGTTCCGGCAAGTCGTCGATCACCTTCGACATGGTCGATCTGCAAAGCGCCACCCGCTATGCCGCCGAAGATGCCGACATCACACTGCGGTTGTGGATGGTGCTGAAGCCGCGGCTTGCCGCCAAGAGCCTCACACGCGTCTATGAACGGTTGGAGCGGCCATTGGTGCCGGTGCTGACCCGGATGGAAGAGCGCGGCATCTCGATCGACCGGCAGATCCTGTCGCGCCTCTCGGGAGAACTGGCGCAATCGGCTGCCCGCATCGAGGATGAAATCTATCACATCGCCGGCGAACGCTTCAACATTGGCTCGCCCAAGCAACTCGGCGACATCTTGTTCGGCAAGCTGGGGCTCGATGCCGGCGGTGGCAAGACCAAGACCGGTCAATGGTCAACGTCGGTGCAGGTGCTGGAGGACCTTGCGGCGGCGGGGCATGAATTGCCGCGCAAGATCGTCGACTGGCGGCAGATGACCAAGCTCAAAAGCACCTACACGGATTCGCTGCCGGGCTATGTCCATCCCGAGACCAAGCGGGTGCACACATCCTATGCGATGGCGTCGACCACCACCGGCCGGCTTGCATCCTCGGAGCCCAACCTGCAGAACATCCCGGTCCGCACCTCCGAAGGCCGCAAGATCCGCACGGCCTTCATCGCCGAGCCTGGCAATGTGCTGATCTCGGCCGACTATTCGCAGATCGAGCTGCGTGTGCTGGCTCACACCGCCGATATTCCGCAACTGAAGCAGGCCTTTGCCGATGGCATCGACATTCATGCGATGACTGCGTCCGAAATGTTCGGCGTGCCGGTGGCCGGCATGCCGTCCGATGTACGCCGCCGCGCCAAGGCGATCAATTTCGGCATCATCTACGGCATTTCCGCCTTCGGTCTTGCCAACCAGCTCTCCATCGAGCGCTCGGAGGCAGGGGACTATATCCGCAAATATTTCGAACGCTTCCCGGGTATCAAGGACTATATGGAGGCTTCGAAGTCCAAGGCACGCGATCTCGGCTATGTCGAGACCATCTTCGGCCGCCGCATCCATTTCGCTGATATCAAGTCGTCCAACCCATCCGTCCGCGCTTTCAACGAACGCGCCTCGATCAATGCCCCGATCCAGGGCTCCGCCGCTGACATCATCCGTCGGGCGATGATCAAGATGGAGGACGAGTTGGAGGCCGGCAAGGTCAATGCCCGCATGCTCTTGCAGGTGCACGACGAACTCATCTTCGAGACCGCCGAGTCCGAGGCGGAAAACTGCATCCCGATCATCAAGACGGTGATGGAAAACGCTGCGCTGCCATCCGTTTCGATGAGCGTGCCGCTGGCGGTCGATGCGCGCTATGCCAGGAACTGGGAGGAGGCGCATTGAGAGCGTGTTGGAGGCTGGCAACGGCATTCGCGTTCATGACGCTGATACTGGCCGCGCCGATCGCGTGGGCGGGAGAGACAAAGCTGGATCCGAATACCGAGGATGTCCTGACCGGGAAGGTTCGCCCGAGGCAGATACCTGACAATTGGATTGGCTCTCCGACGAAAAGCGCTCCCGGCTGGCGCTATGACGATCCAGACAATGCCGGAAACAGCGTCCGTATTTATAGGGGTGACCCAGAAGATTCTGACCCTTCTACGCGCGCGCCATACGTTGTCATCATCAAGAACGGTGTTCTACTCGACAGGCACGGAAAACCTTTGCCGGGCTACGTTCCATCGGAATAGAGCATGTTCTTGCCCTGAAGGTCGGTAGCGATGGCAAGTCCTGAAGACCATCCAGGCGCCAACTGTCAGGTCATGGCCAAGCTCGTCGCCCGCCACGRCCGCTGCCCCTGTGGGATATGACCTACACACCCTTGGAGAAATTGTCGGTCAAGGCCGCTGCGACGATCGAGAGCCGCGTACTCGCCATAACCGGTGGCATGCTGACACCCGAGGGCATCCTTGCCGCTGAGCCGGAAGCTCTGCGCGCCTGCGGCCTTTCCAACGCCAAGGTCAGATATGTCCGCGCGCTGGCTGAACGCGTCTATGCCGGCACGATGGATTTCGATGCCATAGTAGCGGAACTCGACAATGAGGTGGTGATCAAGGCGCTTGTCGAACTGCCCGGCATCGGCCGCTGGACGGCGGAAATGTTCCAGATCTTCGGGCTGCGGTGTCTCGACGTGCTGTCGCTTGGTGATGTCGGCCTGCAACGGGCAATCAGGCAGCATTTCGGCGAGGCAGGGACGCTGGTGGCACTCGGTCCGCGCTGGCGGCCTTACCGCTCCATCGCCTCCTGGTATCTGTGGCAAAGCCTCAACGCCGTACCCGCCGCCAGTAACCCAACAGAATCAATGTAGTTAAAGTGCATATTAGTTTTTATTCAAATTGAAATAACGAACCGAGAGCCGGCTCCAGGCAGACGTTTTTCGGCTACAAGCTTCAACAGGCCGTATTCTGCAACTATATTATTCAGCAAAAATAAACATGCTCACGTATACGATGCCGCAGCGGTGATGTGGGGATCGGCGGCTTTCCTCGGAGAACGATGAAAAGAATAGACAAATCGCAGCTTCAAGTCGGGATGTTCGTGGAGGATCTCGAATGCGCCTGGGAGGATAATCCCATCGGCGAACGGCGCTTCCTGCTGGAACGCGCCGAACAGGTCGATCTTTTGAAGCGCAGCAATATCAAGGCCGCGATCATCAATCCGGTGCTCGGAGGCGACATTGTCGAAACAGTCAACGTCCCCGTACGGAAACGCCAGAAGACCCCGCCGCTCGACCAGCGGCGGCGGGCGGCGAACACGATCCTGGCAAGCGTCCAGTCGACGACAGCCGACCTTTTCAATGGTGCACGGACCGGCAACAGCGTTGGCATGGCACAGACGGAGCCGGTCGTGCGGGAAATATCGCGCGCCATGGAGAGGGACCCGATCGTCTTCTTCAGCATCTCGCGGCTGAAGTCCAAGGACGAGACGACCTTCCGCCATTCGATCGCTGTCAGCGCGCTCCTGGTGCAGTTCGCCCGCTATATGAAATTCGATGCCGAGTTGGTGCAGGTCCTCGGCACGGCAGGCCTGGTGCATGATATCGGCAAGATGCGGATGCCCGACGAGATATTGCAGAAGGAAGGCAGCTTGACGGCATCCGAATTCGAGAAGATCCGCACCCATCCGGCACTTGGCCATGCCATTCTGTCGGCCGAAGGCGACATGCCGCAATTCGTGCTGGATATCTGCCTTCACCATCACGAGCGCCCGGATGGAAAAGGCTATCCGGCGGGGCTCTCAGGAAGCGAGATCGGCCAGCATGTCTCTATGGCGACGATCTGCGATGTCTATGAGGCGATAACCTCGGCCCGCCCCTATAAGAAACCCTGGCCGCGCGCCGAAGCGGTTGCCTGGATGCTGGAACGCCGGGGTCATTTCGACCGCGCCCTGTTGCGCGAGTTCGTCGCCTGCCTCGACCTGATGGGAAAACAGGTGCCGACCTCGTTGGCCGGTTGAAGTCCCACTCAGATATGTTTGTGGACGATGAAGTCGTCCGGGGTGAACAGGTCCATCGTGCCGAAGCCGCGGATTTCGTGTACGCCGAGTGCCCTGAGCATGCGGGCGCTCTCCTTGTTTGCCGCGGGTCCGACGCAGATCGTCGTGCCGAGGAACTTGTTGGCATCCTGTAGCCGGGCGGCGAGGTTGATGGCATTGCCGTGCGCCGTATAGTCGAGCTTGCCGCCGATACCGACCTCGCCCAGCACCGCCATGCCGGTCTCGATGCCGATGCGCGTCCGGCCGAAGGCATGTTCCTTGAAATTCCGCCGGTTGCGCATTTCCTCGGTGAGACGCGTGATATCGAGCGCGCAGTCGATCGCCTTGTTGACATGGTCGTCGAGGTCGTCAGGCGCGTTGAAGAAGGCATGCACGGCGTCACCGACGATCTTGTCGACCATGCCGCCATGGTCGGCGACCATTTTCGTCACCTCGGCGAAATAGATGTTGAGCAGACTGACAAGGACCTGCGGATGCACGCGGCCCGCAAGCGTGGAAAAGCTTTCGATGTCGGTGAACAGTGCGGTGACTTGCCGTTCCTCGCCGGCGACGGGCCGCGCATTCGGATTGTCGATATAGCGATTGACCACCGATTGCGGCAGGTATTGCGAGAAGCGCTGGCGGGCAACGCGTTCGGCTCGCCGGGTCTCGGCGAATTGCGAAAACGCGGCGACAAGAATGACCGCCAGAACTGCGAGGCTGACGGTAAAGCCGTCCGTCAGCCAGCCTTTAAGGTCATAGAGTCCGGCGGAGACAGCCAGCGTGACCATGATCATCCCGATGCCGCCCAGCGCGATCACCGAAGGGCGGAAACGCACTGTCAGCAGCGCAATCATCAGTCCGGCGACGAGCACGAAGCCCGCCTCGAAATCGACGAATGTGTCGTCGCGCAGCGGGACGAAATTCTCGATCAGCGAATTGGCAAGGTCGGCATGGATCTGGACGGAGGCGACCAGGGGCTCGGCGGCGCTGGCCCGCAACCCCCCGAGATTGGGCATGGATGAACCGATGAAAACGATCTTGCCGGTGAAGAAACCCTTGGGCGGATTGTCAGCCAATACGTCCGCTGCCGAAACCGTGCGCTTGACGATCTCCGCCAGATCGCTGGCGACGAAGCGCAAACTGCCGTCCTCAGCAAGACTGAATGTCTCGCGGCCGAGCTTGATCCAGGGCGGGGTGCCGCCGAGAATTGGCGTCTTGACTTTCAGGTAGCGGCGCGCCGCTTCGAGCCCGATGGCAGGGAACGGGACCTCGTCCAGGATCGAAAAAGCCTGCACGCGGCGAACACGCGAATCGTCATCGCCGATCAGGAAGGAGGCGCCGGTGCTTGACGCCGATTGTTGGAAGATCGGGCAGGCGATCTCGGCGCCGGGGAGGAACCAGATTTCCGGAACGGTGAGCGGACGGGCCAATGCCAGCGGCGGCAACGGGCGCGGTGCGGGACCGGGCGCGTCGGACAACAGGAAGCCGAGCAATGTCGGCGCTTCGGTGAGCGCTTTCGCCAGCGTTTGGTTGGTCGGACTCTTAGGGTCGCAATCCGTTGAGAAGATCAGGTCGAAGGCGATGACCGCCGGCTTCTCGGCGGCGATCTTATCGACAAGCCTGGCCGTGTCGACCCGTTGCCATTTCTGGTCCGTTACGGCGGCGATGGCCTTGCGGTCGATGTCGACCACGGCGATGTCTTGCGAATGCGGTGGCGGAAAAAGCTGGGTCAGCCGGTCGAAATAGAGTTCGCGCCCGCCATCGAGCCATTCATCCGGCATGAAAAATACCAGGAGAGCAGCTGCCAGGCTTGCCAGGATACCGATATGAAACGGCTTGAGGCGAAACGTCATCGCTGAGATTTACACTTTCGGCCGGGGGAACGGGGAGTCTTTTTTGTTGCGGCTGGGTGCCCCGCTTTCGCCCCAGCTAAATGCGCTGTGTCCCACTATTCGTCATCCGGTTCGGCAAGTTTCATCAGCCGCCCGACATCGCAATCGATCACGCCGCCCTGGCGTTTGATCGCGCCGTGCTCTTCGAGCGACAGGATCGAGCGGTTGATCTTCGGGCGGCTGGCGCCGAGAATGCCGGCGATCTCCGTCTGGCTGAGTGCGATCTGCAGGTTGGCATGGTCCGGCAAGTCCTCCTCGCCATGGATTTGCTTGAGCGTGGCAAGAAAGAAGCGGGCGACGCGGGAATCGAGATCGTAGAGCGCGATCGTCTCGAGCTGGTCGGTCGTCTCGCGCAGGCGCCGGCAGAGATAACCCATCACCGCTTCCGCGGCGTCGGGATTGCGGGTGATCAGCGCCATGAATTCGCTCTTGCCGATGACATAGCCTTCGGTCGCTACTGTCGCGGTGGCATCGGCCGAGCGCGGAGCGCCGTCGAGCACCGCCATCTCTCCCATCAGCGTGCCCGGTTCGAGATGGCGCAACGACAATTCCTTGCCCTGCGAGGTGATCAGCGACAATTTGATCCGGCCGTCCGTGACGAGGATCATATAGTTGCCCTCATCGCCGCGCTGGAAGATGACCGTGCCCGCCGGCCAGCGCCGCCATTGCGCCAGGCCGGCCACCTCGGCGATCAATTCCTTGGAAAATTCCTCGAAGATCGGAAAAGATCGCCAGAAGGCGACGCTCTTGTTGATCTCTGCCATGCCCGTGTCCCCGTTATGCAGCCCGTTGTCTGCCGCCGCTGGCTGCGCACGTTATAGCAAGTGTTCGAAAAGTTAAGAGCGATAATCCTGCTGTCGCTCGGATGAATGATCGCAGGGTCAAATTTGCCGGCGGCGCAAGCAGGCCATGCTCGCATTTGTCGCCGAGTCGAATGCCGCGGCCAGGTTCGCAGTCGAGAGTCGAGATTGAATCTATCCGCTAAAGTGACACCCAAGACCAAGCAAAGTTTCCAATGGAAGCATGGCCGCAGCAGGTTCGACTTTGTATATTAGGAGATCGTGCCAGATCGTCACGGGTATTATCCCTTTGTTCACCAATGATTGTTCTTTCCGGCCCGCTGCATTCCCGAAGCGCTGAATTTAGCATTTACGCAAGGTTCTCCAACCTAGGATCGCCCGTCTCAAACTGGGACTTCGCCGTCATGAGGACGGCGGAGCCAACGGGGTGTACATGGTGCGATTTCTGACTTCAGTCCTGGCGCTGCTGATGGGTCTGGCCGGTTTGGCGCTGATCTTGCTGCCGATCAGCCTGCAGGCGCAGCTCGTGCTGAGCTTCGGCGTGCTGGGCTTCATGTTCATCACCATGAGCCGTCCGGAAAACAAGGTTTTCCGGATGATGACCTATTTCTTCGTCGGTATCCTCGCCCTTCGCTATGCCTATTGGCGCACCGCCGACACGCTGCCGAGCATCTACGAGCCGTGGAACTTCATCCCGGGCTTCATCCTCTACCTCGCCGAAATGTACTGCCTGGCGATGCTTGCCGTGTCGCTGTTCATGCTCGCCGATCCGCTGAAGCGCTCGACGCCGCCATTCCCACCGATCGACGAACTGCCGACCGTCGACGTTTTCATTCCGAGCTATAACGAAGACCCTGAACTGCTGGCCACCACGCTCGCCGCCGCCAAGGCCATGGTCTACCCGAAGAGCAAGCTGCATGTCTTCCTGCTCGACGACGGCGGCACGGACGCCAAGCGCAATCACCGCGACCCGCGCATCGCCATGGCCGCCATCCGCCGCCATGAGCAGTTGAAAGCACTTTGCGAGAGCATGGATGTGATCTACCACGCCCGCAGGGAAAACAGTCATGCCAAGGCCGGCAACCTCAACGAAGGCCTGAAGATTTCCTCCGGCGAACTGGTCGTGGTGTTCGACGCCGACCATGCGCCGGTGCGCGACTTCCTGCGCGAGACCGTCGGCTTCTTCAAGGAACACAAGAAGCTTTTCCTGGTCCAGACGCCGCACTACTTCCTCAATCCCGATCCCCTGGAAAAGAACCTCCAGACATTCGCACGCATGCCGTCCGAGAACGAAATGTTCTATTCGATCATGCAGCGCGGCCTGGACAAGTGGAATGCCTCCTTCTTCTGCGGCTCGGCCGCGGTGCTGTCGCGCAAGGCGCTGGAGACGACGAACGGTTTTTCCGGCCAGTCGATCACCGAGGACTGCGAAACGGCGCTGGCGCTGCATAGCCAGGGCTGGCATTCGATCTATGTCGACAAGCCGCTGATTGCCGGCCTGCAGCCGGAAACCTTCGTCTCCTTCATCGGCCAGCGCGCCCGCTGGTGCCAGGGCATGCTGCAGATCCTGATCCTCAATCGGCCGTTCCTGGCCAAGGGTCTGACGCTGCCGCAGCGCATCTGCTACGCCGGCATCAACCTCTTCTGGCTGTTTCCGCTGTCGCGGCTGGCCTTCATGTTTTCGCCGCTGCTCTACATCTTCTTTTCGCTGGAAGTGTTCCGCTCCAACATCATTGAGTTCGCTTCCTATGCGGTGACCTATCTCGTCGCCTCCTTCGCCATGCAGAACTACCTTTATGGCAAGGTGCGCTGGCCCTGGGTCTCCGAGCTCTATGAATATGTGCAGTCGGTGATGCTATTCGGCTCGATCATCTCGGTGGTGCGCAATCCGCGCAAGCCGACCTTCAATGTCACCGCCAAGGGCCAGACGCTCGACAAGTCGGGCATGAGCCCGATCGCCAAGCCCTATTTCGCCATCTTCTTCATCCTGCTCGTCGCTGCCGTCTATTCCGTCTGGCGCTACTTCACCGAGCCGCTCTCCGGCGAACTGCTGCTGATCGTCGCCAGCTGGAACCTGATCAATCTGGCGCTTGCCGGCGCCGCGCTCGGCGTGCTTGCCGAACGCCGCGAACTGCGCCGCAACCAGCGCCTGCCGATCAAGCGCAACGGACTGATGCGCATCGAGGGCAAGCTGCATTCGGTCATCGTCCAGGATGCGTCGAGTGGTGGCGTGTCGATCGAGTTCCTTGATGGCGAACCGGAGGCCACGGCCGGCCAACCGCTCAACGCCACGCTGGAGTTGCGCCGCGGCGGCAATATCCTGCAGGCCGACATGGTGCTGCGCGGCGTCCGCCGCACGGCATCGAGTGCCGCTTTCGGCTTCGCCTATCGCGAACGCACGCCGTCGACCTTCGCCGTCATCGCCGATCTTATGTATTCGGATCAGGCCGTGCTGCAGGATCGCCTCAACCGCCGCCAGGTACGGCTCGGTTATTTCGCCGGCACGCTGCGATTTGCCCTCTGGACGTTTACGGAGACTTTCCGCGCGCTCACCTATGCGCTCGGCTGGATCCGCGAGGAGGAATTTGCCTCCGAGCCGGATGCGCCGATCCAGGTCAAGGCCAATGGCGCGACCATTCCGGGCGTCAATCCCGACCTGCCTGCCATGCTGACCGGAGGTGCCGGCCATGTCTAAATCCTCTCTCCGCGGCCTGCTGCTCGCCGCCTCCTTTCTCGTTACGCCCGCTGCCATGGCCGAAAGTCTGCTCGTGCCGAGCGACGATGGTGCCAAGGCGACGGCCACGATCACCGATCCGGTTCCGTCCATGCAGCCGGCCGACTTAAAAACACCGGCCTCCAGCCATGACAGGTTGATTCCGTTTGCAGAGCCGACGTCCAGCTTCACCTTGAGCGGCGAAAGCGACGCCCAGGAATTCACCTTCCGGCTCGATGCGACGCAGGCCGGCCGCGGCGGCAAGCTGGTGCTCGCTTATCAGAACGCGGTCTCCGTATTGCCGGACAATGGGGTGATGAGCGTCGAGGTCAACGGCAAGCCGGCCGGCGATTTTCCGATCGTCTCGCCGTTCGACTTCATCAAACAGGCGGTGCCGGTCTCCACCAAGCTTTTGCGCGAAGGCACCAATCGGGTGCGCATCTCCGTCGCCCAGCATCACCGCGTCGATTGCTCGCTGGACGCCACCTATGAACTGTGGACGAAGTTGAATCCGGCAATGTCCGGCTTCCAGGCGCCGTCGGCCGTGCAGTCCTTCGCCGCTTTCGATGACCTCAATTCCATCGGCCGGATGGATGACGGCGCCACGGAGCTCAGGCTGGTGCTGCCGGCACATGCCGATGCCGATATGCTCAATGCCGCCTCCGGCATCGTCCAGGCGCTGTCGCTTTATCTCGGTCGCGATGACATCCGCATCACGGTGGCCGACCAGCCGGGCGAGGGGCCTGGCATCGATCTTTATGCCGGCGTGTACGGCGTCGATCCGGCCAATGCCGGTGGTCAAAAGGCCTATGCCGATGCGCCCTATGGCGTGACCGTCAAGCCATCCGCCGATCCGCAACGCGCCGCTGTCATTTTCCGCGCCGCCGACGTCGAGCAATTGCGGCAGCTTTTGCTCAGTACCGTGCGTGGCCCGATGGCCCCAGGCCTGAAGGCCGGGCGCGAGGAACAGCGTGCCGGTACCATCAAGGTGGCGGCGGGCCAGGATTTCAGCCTGCGCGATGCGGGCGTCCGTTCGATCAGTTTTGCCGGACGGCTGTTGCGGACGCATTTTAATATCGTCATGCCGGCGGACTTTTATGCCGCCGAATATGGAACGTTCAATCTGAAGCTGGATGCCGCCACCGCACCGGGTCTCAATCAGAGCTCGCAGATGCTGGTGCGGGTGAACGACAAGATCGTCAATTCCTTCCCTTTCAGGAACACGGACGGTCAGAGCTTCAACGGCAAGCTGATCGAACTGCCGCTCCGCGCCTTCCGGCCCGGCGTCAACAAGATCGAGATGCTCGCCGAAGTGCCAGATGCCGCCGACAAGGCTTGTTCGCCGACCGGCCGCGACGATGCCAAAGCGCGTTACGTCCTGCTCGACACCACGACATTCTCGGTGCCGCCGCTCGCCMGCGTCACGCGCCTGCCGGATCTCGCCGCACTGTCCGGCAATGCCTATCCTTACGGGGCCGGCAAGCCGTTCAATATCTATCTGCGTGGCGCCGATAGCCATTCGGCAAGTGCGGCCATGACGGTGCTCGCCAAGCTGGCAATGGCCTCGGGAGCGCCGGTGAACGGCAATTTCCGCCCCGACACCACCGGCGTTATGACCGAAGGCGACGCCCTGGTGATTTCGTCCAATCCGACCGAAGCGCAGGACTATTCCCGCAAGACCAACAGATTGGCGGCGAGCGCATTCCCCGTCGATAGCGATGCCGCCGCGCTGATGACCGCGGACATGGGCAGGACGGCAGCCATTGCAGTCGACCCGCATCGCGACGACGGCAGCAACGACCTGATCCAGGCCTTCGAGAACGCCAATGCCCATAGTGACGTGCAGCGCTCATGGACGGCGCAGCTCAAGTCGATCGTTGCATCGGCATCCGCGCAGTTCCGCAGCTGGCTGCAATATGACGATAGCCGGCCGGAGCAGACCTCCCAGGCCAACGCGCTGCTGATGATCCGCCAGTCCGAGCGCGACGACGGCAGTCTGCTCACCGAAATCCGCGCCGGCTCCGGCGATGATCTCTCCAAGGGCATTCGTCAGCTCACCGACAATGCGGTGTGGAGCCAGCTGGATGGCGGCACTGCCTTCATCGACGCGAGCTCGATGGCGCTGGTCGACCTGCCGGGGCAGAAGCAGCACTTCGTCGAAGTGACCGAGCAAAGCTTGGGCAACTATCGCCGCATCGCCGCAGCCTGGCTCTCCGACAATTTCCAGATTTATGTCGTGCTGGTGATCGCGCTGGTCGGCTTCTTTGCCGCCTGGCTGGGCAAGGTCGTGCAGCGCAAGGGTGTGAGGACCGCGCCATGAGACGGATCGTTCCCATCGCCGCATCGCTGCTGGCCCTCACTTGCGCTTCCGCGCATGCTGAAGATCCGGTGATGCTGCTGACCCAGCACGACCAGGTCGCCCAGATCATCCGCCAGGCCGATCCGGCCCGAACCGATCCGGCATTGGATGGCAAGAAGGACGCGACCGAACCGTTGATCCGGCCCGCCCGGGTCATCGTCGAAACCACCGACAAAGCCAAGCCGGCGGCGACGGCGGTCAAGGGACCGGACAAGGTCGAGCTTGCCGCGATCTATTACTACGCCCAACAGAAGCAGGATCAGCGCGTCAAGGCTGAATATGAGCGGCTGAAGGTCAAATATCCCGACTTCCAGATGCCCGCCGACCTCTACAAGCCGAAGGTCGAGCGGGAAGACGAGCACCTGCTCTGGGCGCTCTACAACAAGAATGATGTCGCCGGCGTCGAGCAGGAAATCGCCCGTCGCAAAGCCGCCGATCCCAATTGGCAGGCGACGGACGATTTTGTCGCAAAATTCGCGCGCAAGAAATTGCGCAGTGCGGTCACCTCCTTCCACAATTCGAAGAACTGGGCCTCGGTGATCGCCGCCGGCGCCGCACTCAATCCCGAAGCCGAGAAGGAAGTCGACCTCCTCTGGGATATGATCGACGCCTATTCGGCGACCAACAACAAGGAGGCGCTCGGCCGCTTCTATCGCGGCATCCTGTTCCGCGATCAGGCCAATGCGCTGCCCAAGTCGGTGATCGTCGCGACGATCCAGAAGGCGACGCGTGATTTTGCGCCGGACGATATCCGCGCGGTCATGGCGCAGTTCGCCGCCGATCCGGAAATCATGGCCGGGCTCTCCAACGTCTCCGTCGACCTGATCCGTAAGGAAGTGGCCGACTTCAACACCGATGACAGCCGCACGGCGCCTTTGGCCGGCGACGACATCAACGCGCTGCGCACCGCGGCCGGCGGCAAGGAAGCAACGGTCTCGGATTTTTCGCTGCTCGGCTGGTACTATCTCAAGGTCAAGCAGCCGGCTGAGGCAGGCGCCTGGTTCCGCCGTGCTTTGGAGAAAGAACAGGATATCGATCACGCCAAGGGTCTTTACCTGGCGCTGGTACAGCAGAACCGCCAGGGCGAGGCCTATGACCTGGCGCTGAAATATCATGGTGCCCTGGCCGCCGATCCCGTGTTCCTGATGAACGCGCTCGCCGAGCGCTTCGCCAAGCCCAATACCGGTACGATCGACGCCAACGCAGTCCAGGCCTATGCCGGCACGATCCTGTCGACCAAGAGCGCCCCGCATGCCGAGATCCTCGCCTGGTATGCCTATAATTCCGGCCAGTACGAGGCAGCGCGGGCCTGGTTCAGCAAATCCTTCGACTGGAAGCCGGAAGCGGCGAGCCTAAAGGGTCTGGCACTGTCGGAAGGCCAGCTCGGCGATCGGGACGCGCTTGTCGCCCTCTATCAGAGCTATGGCGCGAAATATCCCGAGATCTGGGCCGACATCCATCTCAGCAAGGGCGGCCGCAGGAAACCCTCGGCGGCACGGGTCAACCCGATCGACAAGATGCAGGTCGGCGCCGTCGATCAGCAGAGTACTGCGGCAAAACCTGATTTTCTCCGAGACGATCAGCAGCCGGTGCGCAAGCCCGTGCGCCACAAGCGCCCGGCGAATGACGATTCATCATCCTCGTCCGTGCCATCCAGCAACGCCTCCGGCTATCTGTCCCCCAAGCGCGATGGCGCCTGTATCGGTGCACTTTCCGGCCGGCTTTCGCCCGACGCGTCACTGGCCAAGGGCTGGTGCCTGCTCGGCCTGAAGCGCACGACCGAGGCCAAAAACGCCTTCTCCGCGGCACTTGCCGGCGGCGGCAAGACCAGGGCCGACGCCGCCTATGGCCTGGCACTGACATTGCTGCGCGCCAAGATGACGGGCGACGCGGAATCGGTGGTTGCGCTCTATCCGCTGACGCCGGCGCGCGACAAGGAGATCAAGCTGGAAATCTACTGGCAGAAGGCGCGTTCCGCTTTCGACCAGAAGCAATACCAGCAGACGCTCAATGCGCTCAATGCTCGTCTGGCGCTGATGCCGGAGCCTGCCGACATGACGCAGCTGCGCGCCTGGTCACACTACAATCTCGGCCATATCGACGAGGCACATCAGATCTTCGAACGGCTGGCAGCCTATACCGACGATCCCGGCGTGCGCCGCGGGCTTGCGGCGACGAGCGGCCAGACCCCAACGGTTCCGGATTGATCGAATGAATGATAGGACAAAACCTGTGCGGAGCAGAGCGTTGAAAACCGTGAGCAGCCTCAGCCTTCTCCTCGCTTTGGCCTCCTGCACGGCTGCGACGACCGATCCCTACCTGACCACCCAGGCAGTGTCGCCCGATGTGGCGCCTTCGGTGACGGATGTGTCGGCGGATTTCGCCGCCGCCTATCTGCCGGGCTTTGCCGGCGCCATCCAGTCGGTGCGGCAGACGGTGTCCAACAATTCGCTGCACCAGGAAATCGTCTATGCCAACCAGACGTCGCTGTCCGGCGAGAACGTGCTGACCATCGACATCGGCGCGCCGGAAGACGCCACCTTCCTGCGTCCGCCCAGTGCGTGGCGCATCAAGAACGACATGCGCCAGGCGCTGCCGGGCATCCCCATGACGATCAGCCCGATCATTGCCGACAATGCCAGTGGTACCTACGGCTATGCGACCGCCGCGGTCGGCCAGGGCGCCTGCCTCTATGCCTGGCAATATGTCAAGCAGGTGACCCCTGCCGATTCGACCGGCTTCGCCAAATTGACCCGCCGCCATCTCGCCGCGACGATTCGCCTGCGCTACTGCCACCCCGCCATCGCGGCCGATCGCATTCACGTGCTGATGGATGGGCTCAAGCTGAAGGACATGAACAGCCAGACGATCGACATGCTGCGCTTTGCCGCCGGCACCGCCCATGTCGACCAGCCGCCGGCCGTGGTCACCGCCGAACCGGTGGTGCGCCGGCCGAAAGTCGTGCGTCACACTGCGTCGAACGACGAGGATTGGCGGCAGCCACAGAAGGCCAGTGCCAAAACGGCAACCAACCCGTCCTTTATCGACAATGCGGCATCCGTGCCGTTGCCGGAAAGCGATACGACACAACCGGTGACAGAACCGGCCAATGACGCTATGTCACAAGACCAGACAAAGATTGACCATGCAACGACGGTGCCAATCCCGCAATAGTGTATACTGACTCAGTTTCGACATCGTTTTGCCGAATATTCGCGGAACTGTACCGTTACCTTTCCGTTGAGGAAAACGAGAGGATTGTCGTTTTGAAACAGTCGGGCTGGTTCAGCAGAATCGTTCGTGAAGTGATGCGCATTGTCGGAGGCCACGAGCAATCGAGGCATCTGGCCTGGGAAAACGTGCATTCGGGACGGCCTTATCCGGACCGCGCCGATGCCTACCGCGTGCCGCGCGTACCGGCACAGACGCAGCGTGTCGAGGATGCCTTGGCAAACGAGGAAAACGTGCAGCTTGCCTGCGCCTGCTACCAGGCCTTTATCGACAAGGACCGGGCGGCGATCGAATCCTTGCTGGACGAGGATTTCCATTTCACCAGCCCCTACGACAACCGAATCGATCGCAAGACCTATTTCGACCGTTGCTGGCCGCAGAGCGAACGGATTTCCGGCTTCGATTTCGTCCATCTTGCCGCCGACGGCGATAGCGTCTTCATCACCTATGAGGCAGAGGAAATCAACGGCACGCGCTTCCGCAACACGGAGGTGATGACCATCCGCAACGGCCGGATTCGTGAAGTCGAAGTCTATTTCGGCTGGAGCGTGCCGCATCAGGCACGGCGCGGCGGGTTCTTGGGACGATAAACGCCGCGGTCGATCGCGGCTTCAGCTCTTCAAGCCTTCGACATATTTCACATTGAACCTGATATAGCCGTCCTCGATCTCCTTGAGATGCGCTTCGATCACGTCATGGAACTCCGGCAGCCGATAGAACGGCACGCCCGGATAGGAATGATGCTCGGCGTGATAGGGCATGTTCCAGGCGAGCTTGCGCACCAGCCAGGTCGTCTTGGTCGTGCGCGTATTCTCCAGCATATTGGCAACGAGGGGGCAGCGCCCATGCTCGGCGAGCAGATAAAGCCGAAGGAAAGGCTGGCCGACCACTGCCGGCAACAGCCACACCCAGACAAGCACGGCGGTGTGAAACCAGACGGACAGAACCAGCAGAGCCGCATAGAGCGCGATTATCACCCGCGTCTCGTCCCGCACCTTGGGATAGCCCTTGGGCGGGATATAGGTAGCCCGATTGCGGTCGCGGGCGTTGAGCAGCAGGCCGGAGAAAGCACCCCACCAGATCGGCAGACCCGAGACATGCTTGACATATTGCCATACCGTCTCCGGCTTGGCCGACGCCAGTTCCGGATCGTTGTCGGGATCCTGCGTGTAACGGTGATGGGCAAAATGGAAATAACGGAACCAGGCGGGCGGCAGAAACAGCAGGAAGCCTGAGACCCAGGCAGCAAGCTCGTTGATCCAAGGCGTCCGGAACGGCGTCTGATGCACTGCCTCGTGCAGCAGTGTGAACAGGAAAACGATGAGCACGCCCTGCGGCAGCATCAGCACCCACCAGAAGGGCACGTGCGCGGCGATCAGGACACCGAGCAGCACGATCAGTCCCCAATGAACGGCAAGATGCGCCAACCCGGCATAGTCCGATTTTTCGGTCAGCCGTTGGCGCAGTTCGGGGGTAAGTGAGGCGATGATGTCGCGGTGATCCATGATGCGCTCGATTGTTTTCCGATATTGACGACGGTAATCAAAACCAAAACTTTTTAATAGCGAGATTTTCTGATATGCGAGAAAGGAAAACTTTCGGATTATTGTCCATGGATATGACGCCATCGCTACGCGGTCTTCAGGCATTCGATGCTGCTGCGCGAACGGGCAGCTTCGCCACGGCGGCTCTCGAATTGAGCGTATCGCCAGCCGCCATCAGCCAGTTGGTGCGTATGCTGGAGGAGCAGCTTGGTCGCAAGCTGTTTCATCGGCAGAACCGTCGCATCACGTTGACGGAGGCCGGCCGAGAGGCGCTTCCACGCCTGACGGCAGCGTTTGAAGAAATTCGCAGTGTCTCCAGCGTCTTGCGCGGCGGCGTCGCCCGCCCGTCGCTGACCGTGTCGGTGCCGCCATCGATGCTTGCCGGATGGCTGCCGGCGCAGTTTGCCGATTTTGCCGCGACGCATGGCGTCGTCGACGTGTCGATGCGAGGCGAGGACGATCCCGTCTCCTTCGAGCGCGACAGGATAGATATCAGGCTTTCCTATGGCCGATTCCATTATCCAGGCCACGTTACGCAGGAGCTTGCGACGGATGCGGTCTATCCGGTCTGCTCCAGGCGTCTGCTCGCCGAACTCGGTTCGCTTGCGAGTGCTTGCGAGTGCTTGCGCTTTGCTTGATGCGCCGTTGATTCACACTGACTGGGGGCCGGTTGCCGCAGCCTATCCCTCGTGGTCGACCTGGTTCGAGGTGCAGGGGCTGCCGCCCAATCCGCGCATACGCCATGGCCTGACGGTCAACAGCTCACGCGCGGCACTCGATCTGGCGGAGCATGGTCTGGGCATTGCGCTGGGGCAGGGCATCTATGTCGCACCGCTTTTGGACGAGGGCAGGCTGGCTGTGGCGATGAACATATCGCATCGACTGAGCCAACCCTATTGCCTGACGGTCCTGGAGCAGAGCGCCCGCAAACCGGTCGTCGGCCTGTTTCGCGACTGGCTGTCGCGGCGCTGTATCGCTGCGATCGAGCATCCTGGGTTTGGCCCGTAGATCGCATCGTCCCGGCTGCGAAGGAGACGATGATCCGCGGCACTAACCGACGATGGTTTCATAGTCACGTCTGGTCTTGCTTGCGAGCCAAATCTTCGGTGAACTTTTGTTGCAGCTCGATGCTCTGCGCCAGCACGCGCTGCAAAAGCTGAAGCTCGGTCTCGGTGAAACTGGCCAGCATCGAGGCGCCGGCTTCGGCGACGGGTCCGTAGACTTCGGCCGTCAATTGCTCGGTTTTCTCGGCGGTTTCGATCAATACCTTGCGCCTGTCTCCTTCGTCGCGCCGGCGGCGGACGAAACCGCGGCGCTCCAGCCTGTCAATCAGTGCGGTGACCGCCGGCGGCGTCAGATTGATCTCCTGGGCGATACGACTGGCGGTCTGGGGGCCGTGAAACAGAAAGCTCAGGCAGAGACGCTCCGAAATGTTCAGGTCGTAGATTTTCCCGACCATTTCGTCGAATTTCTGCGTCGCGTCCTGCCATCGCATGATCATGCGCCCGATGGCGTCGATCAGCTGGTTTCGATCCGTCATTGACATATTAATTCCATGATCTAATAGTTAGATGACTTTAAGTAATTTTATGAGTCCCCAATCATGGAGATAAATTTGATCATGGCAAGCATGGAGCTTCGGAATCGGCGGGTAGCCATTGTCGGTGCGGGAATAGCAGGACTTGCGCTGGCTGTTGCGCTCAGCCGCAAAGGCTGTCGCCCTCTCGTCATGGAGCAGCGCGAGAGGGAGAGCCTCGGCATGGACGGGCTGTTTCTGACCCTGGCGCCGAATGGCATGAACGCGCTCAAAGCCCTGGGCCTCGATCAAGCCATCATCGACGTCGGCGTGACGATGAGCGGGCTGACGCTGTTCAACGAAGCGGGCAAGCAACTTGGCATCATCGACTATTCCCGAAATCAAAGCGATTTCGGTGCCTCTTCCGTCACCGTCCGGCGCGGCGCAATCGTCCAGGTCCTGCTCGATGCAGCGCTTGGGCTTGGCGTCGAGATCAGATTCGGATCCAGGATCGCTCTGACACGCAAGACGTCTGCCGGCTTCACGCTCAAGATCGACCAGGAAGAGCAGGCCTTCGATGCGATCATTGCTTGCGACGGCCTGCGCTCGACGGTCCGGCGGATGGCATTTCCAGATGCTCCCGAGCCGGCCTATACCGGTCTGATCGGCACAGGCGGTGTCGTGGACGGCGAGGCGATAGCGCCGACGCATGGACAGATGAACATGGTCTTCGGTCGCCAGGCATTCTTCGGCTATATCCGGGACGAGGGCGGGCCGACTTTCTGGTTCAATACCTATGCGGCTGACGACCTCAGGGGCGGCAGCAACTGGGACAGCCGCGCGGAAGCCGCCAGGATCGCAGCGATGCACCGGGGCGACCCGCTCGACATCCCGGAAATCGTCAAGGACCTGACCGCCATCGATCGCAACTACCCGATCTACGACATGCCCGCACTGCCTCGCTGGTGGAGCGACAATGTGTTGTTGATCGGCGATGCTGCGCACGCGGTGGCGCCGCATTCCGGCCAAGGCGCCTCGATGGCGCTTGAGGATGCGATCGTCCTGTCGGAATGTCTTGCAAACGATCCAATACCGCACGCTTTCCAGCGCTTCGAAAGCCTGCGGCGTGACCGGACAGCGCAGGCGATCAAGCTCGGGCGCCGCAGCGGTTCGACCAAGAAGGCCGAAAGCTGGCTGTCGCGACGCATCCGCGACTGGCTTCTTCCCCTGTTCCTGCCGATGAGCGGGCGGATGCAGGCGCAACTCTTCCGCCACCGTGTCGATCTCAATCCACTCGCTATGCCGGAACGCTGAAGCTGGACTGCCGCCCGGACCTTCAGATGACCAGGAAGTCCGTCTCCGACACGTTCAGATTGGCAGCGATGGTTGCGAACTGGACAGCTTTGCCGCTGGCCGAGCCGTCTTCGTCGTAGAACAACGCACCCGTCGTTGCGTCATAAACGATGTGGACATGCGTATCGGAGGCTGCACTTCCCGTCTCGAACGCATCATCAGCGAGTTTGCCTTTGGCGAGCGTGGTGAAAATGGCGTGGTCGAGCACGATCTTGTCCTCGCCCACGACAAAATCCTTGATCGTATCGATATTGCCGGCGCCCAGTTTCGTGTCGAAAACGAACTGGTCGCTGCCCTTGCCGCCCGTCAGCGTGTCATTGCCCAGGCCGCCATTGAGCTTGTCGTCGCCATCTCGGCCATTGACCGTGTCATTCCCGGCAAGTGCTGCGATCGTGTCGGCAACGTTCGAGCCGTGCAGCTTGTCACTCCCGGGGGTCGGCCGGATATAGGTCGGGCTGCCGCCGAAGGGGCTGCCAAGCGAGTCGAGATCGCGGCTCGGCGCGGCATAGGGAATGAAGCCGTCCTTGAGCGCCAGCTTCTCGAACTCGGCCACTTTCTTCGGATCGTTGAGATAATCGACGACATAGACCGGCTTGCCGTTGTCGAGGAAGTCGTGCTTGAGAATGTTGATCGTCTGCTTATCGGGGTGCAAACGATTGTTTTCGTCCTTGTTGCCGCGGAAATAGAGATCTTCGACGCCGATGCCGCCGATCGCGTTCAGATAGGCTTCCTTGCGTGCCTTGTCACTGCCGAGGTCTTCGAGAATCCATTCGCCGTTCTGCGGGATGACGAAGAAATCCGGATTGGTCTCGCGTGCATGCGCCGTCATGTCGACGACGAAATCGACCATGCGCTCGGCCGCCTGCTTGTCATTCTTCGGATCACCCGGCTCCTGATCCTTGGCTGAGACTTCGCTGCCCCAGAAATAATAAGCGTCGATAATGTCGAGATAGGCGGCGTCGAAACCGGCCTTGACGATGCCGTCGAGCTCGCCCGTGCCCTTGTCGTTGTAGATGATGTTCTGCCAGTCGGACTCCCAGTAGCGTACCTTGCGCGATTCCGGCCAGTCGGGATTGGTCGGGCCGAGAAAGTCCGGCGCGTCGTCGGTCAGCTTGCCGCTTGCCTTGCCGTTGGTGGTCCAGTCCTTGTCCCAGAAGTCGCGAAAATCGTCGGCTTCGCCGATCGACAGATAGGAGGCAGCGAGCGTGCGTCCGCCCATCCCGTCCTTGATCTGGCTAAGCTCGTCGGACGTGAAACGGGTCGCGTCGCTGCCGTTATGGGTGGCGTCGATGACCATGAGGTCATAGGTCGCGGAGGCTAGGTCGCCCGTGTTGAGCGGTCGGCCGTTCAGCCCCTGCAACTCATAGCCCCAATTGCTGACGGAGACAGGGCCGGTCGAGGTTTTGTATTTGATCATCATTATTCCATTTTGAAGATCGATATCGTTCAGTCCACCCTACTGTTTCACCGCGATGATGAACAGTCGCGGGAAACGGAACAGCGTCTTGCCATCGGCAAGTTTGGGATAGGCCTTATCGAGTCGCGCCTGATAAGCCGTGAGGAAATCGCCTTGTTGCTCCGGAGCGACGCGGGCGAGATAGGGCATGAGACCCGTGCTCTTGACCCATTCGACAATCCCCGCAGCACCGTCCATCGGGTGATTGTAGATCGTGTGCCAGATGTCGAGCCGGGCCGATTTTCCGATCAGCCGGCTGTAATAATCTGATGTCGTGGGCATGTCGGCGCGGCGGGCCGAGCTTGCGGCGAAAGCAGAACTCCACGGTCCGTCATGGGCGGTTTCCTCCATCAGGAGGTGGCTGGGTTCGTTGCGATTGTCGGGCATCTGTACAGCCAGCACGCCGCCGGGCACCAGCGCCTCCATCAGCCGGTCGAAGATCTCGATATGATCCGGCAGCCATTGGAAGACGGCGTTGGCGAACAGCAGGTCCTGCGGTTCGGAAGGATGCCAGGTCGCGAGATCTGCCTGCTCGAAGCGCGTGCCGGGCAGGCGCTTGCGAGCCGCGCCAAGCATGTTGGCGTCGCTGTCGAGGCCGGAAATGCCGGCCGCCCCCCAGCGCTCGATAAGAAGTTCGGTGGAATTGCCCGGCCCGCAGCCGAGGTCGATGCCGCGTGTCACCTCGGCGAGCGGCACTTGGGCAAGCAGGTCACGCGCCGGGCGGGTGCGCTGATCCTCGAACTTGACATATTGAGTGGGAGACCAGGCCATCGCGCGACTCCTTTGCAAGTTGTTGGCCTCGTCTCCCATGCCTTGCTGCGGCGGTCAATGGTGCCACCGCACGCGATAGCGTCTTGGTAAAAGTTGCCTATACCGCAAATGCCCCCAGCAACGACTTCGGTTCCAGATAGGCCTCCAGCCCGAAACTGCCGAATTCGCGGCCGATGCCGGACTGTTTGAAGCCGCCGAACGGTGCCTTCGGCTCCAGATAGCTGCCGTTGATCTGCACGCGGCCCGCCTGCAATTGCGAGGCGACCTCGACGGCATGCCGGTGATCGGCGCCGATGACCATGGCCTGCAGGCCATAGTCGGTCTCATTGGCGATGGCGATCGCCTCGGCCTCGTCGCGATAGCTGATGATCGACAGCACCGGTCCGAAGATCTCTTCGCGGGCGATCGCCATGTCGTTGGTGACATGGGTGAACACCGTCGGTTTGACGAAATAGCCATCCAATCCCTCCGGCTTGCCTTCTCCGCCGGCGAGCAGGGTGGCGCCGCATTCGGTGCCGATGCGGATATAGCGCTGCACCCGCTCCCATTGTTTCTGGCTGACCATCGGCCCGACCCTGACTTCGGGATCGCTGGGGTCGCCGACCTTCACGGCTTCGACGGCAGCCTTGGCCAGATGATTGAACTCTTCGAGCCTGCCCTCGTGGACCAGGATACGCGTACCGGCAATGCAGGCCTGGCCCGAATTGTTGAAACCAGCCTGAACCGCGAGCGGGATCGCCTTTTCGAGATCGGCGTCGGGCAGGATCACGGTCGGCGACTTGCCGCCGAGTTCCAGTGTCACCCGCTTCAACGTATCAGCCGCGTTGCGCATGATCGTCTTGCCGACCACGGTTGAGCCGGTGAAGGAGATTTTGGCGATATCGCGGCTGCGCGTCAGTTCGTCGCCCACCACATCGCCGCGGCCGTTGACGAGATTGAACAGGCCCTTCGGCAAGCCGGCGGCATGAATGGCCTCAAGCACGACCTGGGTCTGGATGGCGCTCATTTCGGAGGGCTTGACCACGACCGAGCAGCCTGCGGCGAGCGCGGTGGCGAATTTCGAGCAGATGAAGCCGGCATTGGAATTCCACGGCGTGATCAGCGCCGCCACGCCCACCGGCTCCATCACCACTTCGGCCTGGCCGACGCGGCGGGTGAGCGGATAGTCTTCGAGCACCTGTGCTGYGTTGGCAAAGGCTGAAGCCGCGTAAGGCGCACTGAAGGAGCGGAAATAGTCGGGCGCGCCATATTCCTCGCGCATGGCTTCGGCAATGTCCTTTTCCCGCGCCGACACGGCAGCATGCAATCGCTTCAACAGGTCGATCCGTTCGGCCACCGTGGTTTTCGAAGACACCGCGAAGGCCCGCCTGGCTGCCGCGATTGCCCGGCGTGCATCCTCGACATCACCGAGCCGAACCGTGCCGATCACCTTGGCCGTCGTCGGGTTGTAGAGCTCGAACAGGCCCTCGCCATGTGGCGTGACGAATTCCCCGTCGATATAGATCTTGTCGATGCTTCTCATGGGTATTGCTCCTGGTGGTGATGTCGATGCCCAGGAGATAGAGCGCTGGTATTGATCCGATAAGCAGCATAAATACGTATGCGGTGATGCAGGAATCGAAACAATGCGCGACAATGTCAGCGAATATGAAATGATTGTCCGGCTCGCCCAGACCAGCAATTTTCGCGCCGCTGCCGCCGAACTCGGCATGTCGCCCTCGGCTCTCAGCCATGCCGTCGCCGCCGTCGAAGCAAGGCTCGGCATCCGGCTGTTCAACCGGACGACCCGCAGTGTGTCGCTGACCGAAGCCGGCGAACAGTTCGTCACCCGTGTCGCGCCAGCGCTTGTCGATATCCGCAGGGCGGTGGAGGACATCAATGTCCATCGCGAACGGCCGGTCGGCACATTGCGGCTCAACATGGCAGTCGGCGCAGCACGGCAGTTCATGCCGACCATCCTCGACTATCTGCGCCGCTATCCGGAGATGAAGGTCGACCTCGTCACCGACAACAAGCTCATCGATATCGTCGCGGGCGGCTTCGATGCCGGCATAAGGCTCGCAGAATATCTGCCGCAGGACATGATCTCGGTGCCGCTCGGCGATAAGCAGTGCATGGTCGTGGTTGGTTCGCCCGGCTATTTCGCCCTCAATCCGCCCCCGGTGACGCCGGCCGATCTCCAACATCATCAATGCATCCGCATGCGCATGCCCAATGGTACGATCTGGTCATGGGAATTCGAACGGCGCGGCGAAATCCTCACCGTCGACGTCTCCGGAGTGCTCACCCTTGATGAGCCGAACCTGATGCTGGAGGCGGTGCTGGCCGATCTCGGCCTCTGCTACATGAACGAATGGCAGATCGCCGGTGCTATCGCCGATGGCAGGCTGGTGCGCGTGCTCGAGGAATGGACGCCACCATTCCCCGGCCTCTGCCTCTATTATCCCGGCCGCCGGCATGTGCCGGCAGGCCTGCGCGCATTGATCGAGCTGATCAAGGAAACGCGCGCTCAAACCTTTCAGTCGGCCAGTGCCTTGTCGATGTCCTGAGCGATGACCGGATCGGTCACCGGCATATTCGGCGAATAGCGGCCGATCACCTGGCCTTCACGCGAAACGAGGAATTTCTCGAAATTCCACAGCACGTCTTCAGGCTTTTCCGGCCCAAGCCCCGAATCGACCATGCGTTTGCGGAAGGCTTCGGCTCCGGCCGGCTCCGGCTGCGCCTCAGTCAGCGCCTTGTAGAGCGGATGCTGGTCGCCGCCCTTGACCGAGACCTTAGAGAACATCGGGAAAGTCACATCATAAGTGAGCGAGCAGAAGGCGGCGATCTCTTCTTCGGTGCCTGGCTCCTGGCCTTTGAAATTGTTGGCCGGAAAGCCGAGGATTTCCAGGCCTTCGCCGTTCTTGGCGCGATAGAGTGCTTCCAGCCCCTCATATTGCGGCGTCAGCCCGCATTTCGAGGCAACGTTGACGATCAGCAGCACCTTGCCGTCGTAATCGGCGAGCTGGGCGGGCGTGCCGTCTATGCGGGTTAGGGGGATGGACTGGATATCGGTCATAGGAGGCTCCGAGCGGTGGCAATAGCGTTCAGGTGATGAAGAAAAGTGCGCGAAGGCAATGCCACCAAATGCCGCGCCCGTCCAGCCTCGCCAAAGGACAGTCTCATCCCGATTGCGTGACCCGCCGAACACTGGCGCTCGCCGGCTGTTGTGGATTGGCGTGGCGTCGGAAAAGAAAATTGCAGCCGATTACCAGTGCCGCGCCGATCAGCGTGGCGATCAATCGATCGGTCAGCAAACCGGTCTCCGGCGGCTGGCCGTGATCGAGGATGAAAACGATGATCATCGTCTGGACCACGGAATAGATGAGATAATTGCCGGCCCGCGCCAGCGGTCGGATGGCGGCTAGAATGACGAAGAGGCTGAGCAGCAGCGCCTGCGGCGGCCAGTGAAACAGGAAAAGCCCGCTCAACCCCACGCCGAGCGCAGTGCCCACCACGCGCTGCGTCGTCTTGAGCGGCACGATTTCGATCTGCCGCTCGGTCAGCAGGGCAACGGCGAGCGTGATCCAGAGGAAATGATGCCCCGGCCAGGCGTAGCGGATGACGGTGGCGATCGTCAGCCCAATCACCAGCCGAAGCGTATATTGCCAGCCGGCGACCTGCCACAGCAGGCGGCGCCAGCGTGCCCATTTCTGCGCCGCTGTCGCGGTGGAGGCGGCCGGCTCGTCAAAAGGTGGCGGTTGATATCCCATCGATCGCCTTACAGAGGCGATCAGCAGGCCGATCGCGATCGTCAGCCCCATGCCACCGATGGCAAGCAGGACAAAGAAAACCTTGTCCGAGACCTTTTCCGCTGCCGAAAAGGTCAGCACCAGATAGGGAACGAAGTATGCGGCCGCGACGGCAGCGGGGCGGCTGTAGCCGCCGAACAATGCCGCGAGACCCGCCAGCAGAATCATCAGCCCTTCGGCGGGCCAGCCATGCCCGGCCAGCAGCGCAGCCAGCACGGTCGCCGCGATGGCTGGTGCGGCGCTGATAGCAGAGGTCGTCAGTTCCGCGTCTCGGCTGAGGCCCTGGGCGATGCCGCCGATCATCAAACCACCGAGGCCGGCGGCAAATCCCGAGGGCAGGTGGCCCGTCGTCGACGCGAAGACAGCGGGTCCGGCGATGCCGAGTGCAGAGCTGCCGATTTCGACCCAGCCGGGCCTCTTTTCGACCGACCAAGCCAGCGATCGGGCAAAATGGGAACGCCATGCGGACGACGACATGTTATATCCTTCCCGTGATACGTTTCAAATTAATACGCTATGCGTATTAATTTTTCAAGACAGGGATTTGCATGAACAATGAGGATGCGGCGCTGATCGTGCGCGGGATACTGTCGCTTAATCGGCGGCTGCGAGCGGCACGCCCTCCCGGATCGGTCAGCCTTTCGGGACTCGGCATTCTCGGCACGCTCCGTCGCAAGGGGCCAATGCCTGCTGCGAGGCTAGCGGACGAGGAGAACCTGCAGCCGCAATCGCTGACCCGGCTACTCGCCGGCCTCGAGGAAGATGGCTTGATCGAGCGCACCACAGGTGTGACCGATCGCCGGGAAAAGCTCGTGGCGCTGACGGCGCACGGATTGTCCGTCCTAGTCGCCGACATCGAGGCGCGTAGCCGCTGGCTCAGTGTGGCGATTGAGGACCTCGAACCGCAGGAACGCGACACCTTGCTCCATGCCGCGATACTGATGGCGAGGCTGGCCGAGAGGGCCGATTAGATAAACTCGCCTTTCTCCTCCCGCACCGCCTCATGCAGGAAATCGGCGACAATGCGCACGCGTGCCAGATCACGGGCACTCTCGTGGAAAATCGTCCAATAGGTACGACGGATTTCCGTCTCCGGCATGACCCGGACAAGATCCGGATATTGCCGGGCGATGTAATTGTGCAGGATGCCGATGCCCGCGCCGGAGCGCACGGCCTCGGTCTGTCCGATCGCCGAGGAGATCTCGAAACCGGCACTCCAGTTGCGCATCACCTCACCGGTGAAATTCAGCGATTGTGAGAAGATCAGGTCCTCGACATAACCGATGCGGCGATGCGTCTTCAGGCCCTCGGCGTCCTCCGGTGCACCGTTGAGGTTGGCATAGCCGCGCGATGCGTAGAGGCCGAGCGTGTAGTCGGTGAGTTTTGAGGAGATGAGGCGCCCCTGTTCGGGCCGCTCGAGCGTGATTGCGATATCCGCCTCGCGGCTCGACAGCGAAAAGGCGCGCGGCACCGGCACGAGCTGGATCTTCAATTCCGGATGCCGCTCGATCAGCCGTCCCATGCGCGGCGCCAGGAAACAGACGCCGAAGCCATCTGGCGCGCCGATCCGCACCGTGCCGGCGATAGCCGTGTCGGTACGGCCAAGATTGGCCTGTGCGGCCAACATCTCGGTTTCCATCCGCTCCGCGGACGCCAGGAAAATTTCGCCTTCGGCCGTGAGTTCGCAGCCATTGGTGCGGCGGACGAAAAGCCGGGTCTTGAGTGCCTCTTCAAGGGCGGTCAACCGGCGTGAAAGCGTGGCGTGGTTAACCCCGAGCCGTTTCGATGCCGCGAGAATCTGGCCGGTGCGGGCCACCGCGAGAAAGATGCGGACATCGTCCCAGTTCATGGCAGTCCTGATACAAACCCAACGTCGTTGATTGAGTTTGTATCAGGCTCGAATTGCATGCGACAGCGCTATTTCAGCGCCGCCACCAATCCCGCCGTCGAGCTGTCCAGCCCCTCGGTTCCCTTCGTGCCCTGCACGACCGGGAGCAGGCCCGTCGCCAGTTCCTTGCCGAGTTCCACGCCCCACTGGTCGAAGGAATTGATGCCGAACAGCGCCCCTTCGACGAACACCCGATGTTCGTAGAGCGCGATCAGCCGGCCGAGTGCGTAAGGTGTGAGCTTGTCATAGACGAAGGTGATCGACGGACGATTGCCGGTGAAGACGCGGTGCGGGGCGATATAGTCAGCCTTCTTCTCGTCCCAGCCCATGCCCATCAGCTGCGCCTTGGCTTCGGCGAGCGAGCGGCCCTTGAGCAGCGCCTGCGACTGCGCCAGGCAGTTCGACATCAAGAGTTCGTGCTGGTAACGCAGTTCGGGCTCGAATCCCTGCTTGGCGATCATGAACTCGACCGGGATATGGTCGGTGCCCTGGTGCAGCAGTTGGAAGAAGGCGTGCTGGCCGTTGGTGCCCGGCTCGCCCCAGACGACGGGGCCGGACGAGCCATCGACCGGTGAGCCGTCCATCTGCACGCCCTTGCCGTTCGACTCCATGTCGAGCTGTTGCAGATAGGCCGGAAAGCGGCTCAGCCGCTGGTCATAGGGGATGACGGCGCGCGAGGTCAGGCCAAGAATGTTGCGCTGATAGTAGCCGATCAGGCCAAGCAGCATCGGCAGGTTCTGGTTCGCTGGAGCCGTGCGGAAATGCTTGTCCATCGCATGCGCGCCATCGAGGAATTTACCGAAATTCTCCGGGCCGATGGCGACCATCAGCGGCAGGCCGATGGCCGACCAGATCGAATAGC
Source organism: Rhizobium sp. P2_G2 (assembly GCF_056403555.1). NCBI lineage: Bacteria > Pseudomonadati > Pseudomonadota > Alphaproteobacteria > Hyphomicrobiales > Rhizobiaceae > Rhizobium > Rhizobium sp. P2_G2. The sequence goes on along the minus strand of NZ_JBFUFF010000011.1, from coordinate 80,905 downwards.
GACCGCCGACCCAATCCCAGAAGCCGAAAACGCGATAAGGATTGATACCAAAGGCCGCGACCTTATCGAGCGCCGTCGAGACGGCGGCGAAATGGTGCTGCACGGCGTCTTCGCCAAGCGCCTTGACGATAAACGCACGCGCCGTCTTGGCATTGGTGATCGTCTCGACCGTCGTGAACGTCTTGGAGGCGACGATGAACAGCGACGTCTCGGGATCGAGCAGCTTGATCGTGTCAGCGATATGGGCGCCGTCGATATTGGAGACATAATGCGCGCGCGGGCCGTCATGGAACGGAGCGAGCGCCAGCGTCGTCATGACAGGACCAAGATCGGAGCCGCCGATGCCGATATTGACGATATCGGTGATCTTCTTGCCGGTCGCACCCGTGATCTTGCCGGAGCGGATGCCGTCGGCAAATTCGCTCATCGCCTCCAGCACGTCGTTGACCTCGGGCATCACGTCCTTGCCGTCGACCATGACAGGCGTGTTGGAACGATTGCGCAATGCCGTATGCAGTACCGCGCGGTTCTCGGTGATGTTGATGATCTCGCCCTTGAACATCGCTTCGCGCTTCGCAGCCACACCGCCGGCATCGGCCAGTTCGGCGAGCAGAGCGAGGACCTGATCGTTGATCGGGGTCTTCGAATAATCCATCAGCAGGTCTTCGAACCGGACATGGTATTTGTCGAAACGGCCGGGATCGCTGGCAAAGGCCTCGCGGATCTGGGTAGCATGGGTGGAGAGGGCGATTTCCTTGAGTTTCGCGACTATGACCTGCATGGCGAGTCCTCCTGATGGCTGTGCGAACCTAGCGATTTAAATCGATTGTAGCAAGGGCGGCGGAACCGCTACATGGCCGAGCCACCTTCGATCACCGGCCGGATTCTCAACCTTGTAATGCGGTTCTTTACCCGCTTCATGACAAGGAAGCGCTTGCCATGAAATGTGAAAGCCTGCCGCTCGTCGGGGATCGAGCGGGACTCGTAGATGACCAGTCCGGCGACCGTCGTCGCCTCGCTGTCGGGCAGTGCCCAGCCCATGGCGCGGTTGAGGTCGCGGATGCTGACCGAGCCGTCGACCACGATCGAGCCGTCGGCCTCCTTGCGCACGCCGGGCAGGTTGACTTCGCCTTCCTCCGAGGTGTCGCCAACCACGTCCTCGAGGATGTCCTGCATGGTCACCATGCCCTGGACATCGCCATATTCGTCGACGACGATGGCGAAATGCGTGTTGCGGTTCAGGAAGGCTGCCAGTTGCTCGCGCAGGCTGGTCGTTTCGGGCACGAACCACGGCCGCTCGGCGATCTTGACGATGTCGAGCTTGTCAGTCGTCATTCCTGGCTCTGCCAGCGCGCGCAGCAAATCCTTGGCATGCACGACACCGATAATATTGTCGATCGAGTTGCGCCAAAGCGGCATGCGCGTATAGCGGCTGTCGAGGATCGCTCGGATGATCGCGTCGGGTGAATCGTCGGCATTGACGCCGCGCATCTGCGTGCGATGGATCAGGAGGTCGGCGATCTCGCGTTTGTCGAGTTCCGCCATGCTGTCGGGTTTTTCCCGCGGCGCCGCGCCATTGCTGCGCGATGCCGTCTCCGCCGGTTCATTTGCCGCAATGGCAACAGGCACCGGGCGGCCCGACACCAGCCAGATCAGCCTCTGCCAGAAGGTCGTCCCGCCGTTCATGGCTAACCGCGCTTCTCCTTGAGGAAGGAAAGGACCTCGGAGGCCGGCACATCGTCGGCGACGAAGGATTGACCAAGCCCGCGCGTCAGGATGAAGGTCAGTTTGCCGCCCTTGACCTTCTTGTCCTGGGTAATGGCTTCGAGCAAGGCTTCGGCCGGCGGCAGTTCGCCAGGGATATCCTGCATCACCGTCGGCAGGCCGACATCGCGAAGATGCGTTTGCACCCGGCTAGCCAGATCATAGCTCGAAAGGTTCATCCGCGCCGAGAATTGATGCGCCAGCACCATGCCGATCGACACGCCTTCACCGTGGACCAGACGAGACGAGTCGTAGTTCGTCGCCGCTTCCAGCGCATGGCCGAAGGTGTGGCCGAGATTGAGCAGGGCTCTCAGGCCATTCTCACGCTCGTCCTGGGCGACAACATCGGCCTTGGCCTGGCACGAGACGGCAATCGCCTCGATCCGCGAGGGACCGCCGGAAAATACGTCCTGCCAGTTCTTTTCCAGCCATTCGAAGAAATCCGGCTTGTCGATCAACCCGTATTTGGCCACCTCGGCATAGCCGGCACGGAATTCGCGCTCGGAGAGCGTGTTGAGCGTGTCGGTATCGGCCAGAACCAGGTCGGGCTGATGGAAGACGCCGATCAGGTTCTTGCCGTGGCGGGAATTGATGCCGGTCTTGCCGCCGACGGAGCTATCGACTTGCGCCAAAAGCGAGGTCGGGATCTGGATGAAGCGCGTGCCGCGCCGGGCAATGCCGGCAGCAAAACCCGTCAGGTCGCCAATCACGCCGCCGCCCAGCGCAATCACCGCGTCGTTGCGCTCGATCTTCGAGGCGAGGATGTGGTCGACCGCCTGCATCAGCGGCTCGAAGCTCTTAGTCTTCTCGCCGGCCGGCAGCGTTAGCGGATAGGTGCTGATGCCTTCGGCCTCGAGGCTGGCCGTCAGCGCCGGCAGATAGGAGGCGACATTTTCGTCGGTGATAACCGCCATCCGCTTGCCCTTGAGGCGCGCTGCGATCTCGCGGCCGGCGCGAGCAATCAGGCCGGAACCGATCAGGATGTCATAGGCACGGTCGCCGAGTTCGACCCGCACCGTCTTGGTTTCATGCGTCATGAGTTCACATTTTCCAGCGTCGAGGCCACCGCGGCAATCACCTCGGCGGCCACCATGTCCTTCTTGATGTCSCGCGACTTGACCCTCAGATGCGCCGTGGCATAGGTCGGATAGCGCGCATTCATCAGGTTTTCCAGCGTCTGCTTCGGGTTTTCGGTCTTGAGCAGCGGCCGGTTGTCGCGCTTGATCACCCGTTCCCAGAGTGTCTCCAGATCGGCGTCGAGCCACAGCGACAGACCGTTCTCGCGGATCGCGTCGCGCGTCTCCTCGTTCATGAAGGCGCCGCCACCGGTCGACAATACCCTGGGTCCGGTCTTCAACAGCCGCTTGATGACGCGCTGTTCGAGCTTGCGGAATTCCGGCTCGCCATAATGTTCGAAAAGTTCGGGAATGGTCATGCGCGAGACGCGCTCGATCTCGTGATCGGAATCGACGAAGGGAATGGCCAGCATATGCGCCACCAGCTTGCCGACCGCCGACTTGCCGGCGCCCATCAGGCCGACCAGCACGAGATTGCGCTTGCCGAGCGCCCTGAGCGCCCGTTCGGTATTGCCACCGTCCGCCTCCCGAGCCTCCATGGTCCCCTTTCCCGGATATTGCCCGGTTTCTGTTCTCTTGCGCTTCCTATGAGAAAAGAAAGGGTAACGTCAAGGGAGAGCTAGCATGCGTGTTCGGCGCTGCACCCCCTCTGTCCTGCCGGACATCTCCCCCTCAAGGGGGGAGATTGGCCAAAGGCACGAGCTTCGGCTCAAATATGCGCCGAGAACTGGGCATGAGATGGGTGTTTCGGGCAGAACGGCGCCCCGTCCAATCTCCCCTCTTGAGGGGGAGATGCCCGCCCTTCGACAAGCTCAGGAGGGCAGGGGGGGCCACAACGCCAACCCTACACGAAAGAGGCCGATATCACCCCTTGCGAATTACGAAGCGGTGTCCTGCATCAGTTTTTTCCAACAATAGGAGCTGATGCCCAGACTGACTGCAAAAGTGGGGAATATCGATGGATGCCAAAGGATCCGTCGTGTCAACCGATATGATATCGCCGGACTGCAACTTGGCGATCTTTTTCTCTGTCCACATGACGGGATGCGGGCACTTCAACCCCCGCAAATCCAACGCGAGCGCAATCTCGCCCGCCTCTTCCATCACCAGATCTTCCAGAAAGGCTTCTGTGCCGGCTGCGCGTCTTCGGTCTCGGGCTTCTGCTCGGCGACAACGGGTTGCGCGTCGGCTTTCTTCGTCTCGGTCTTCGCCTGCTTGGTCTCGACCTTGGTCTGCGCCGGCGTGGCAGACGTCTGCATTGCCTGGTCCGCCTGCTCGGTGGTCGCCGTCGTCTCGGACTTTTCCGCCTGCTTCTTGGTCCAGAAGCGCAGCAGTGCCAGGCCATTGCCGCCGTCGAGCGCCACCTGCGGCTGCTCGACCGGCTTGATCGGATTGGCTTGGGGAACCGGGATCGCGGCCTTGGCGAGGCGCTTTTCGATCTTTTCCTGTTCCTTCTGCTCGGCTTCGGCAGCTTTCTTCTTGGCCTCGACCTCGGCGACCGACAGCCAGATCACTTCCTTTTCGGTGCCGTTCTTGCGGGCTTCGACCTTGGCATAGGCGGCCTCATACGAGGGGACCGCATCGGAGGTCGGCGTCAGCTTCGCCGTCGGGTCGACGAGGACGTAATCGGCATCATTTTCGATCCGCGGCTTCCTGCCCATGCGCTTGGCCTGACGCGCCAGCGCCTTGCGATCGAATTCCGGTATGTCTTTCCAGGCGTTCTGATCGTATTTCGCCGAAGCAACAGTGAAGGCGGCGTCATAGGTCCTGGAATAGCTGGCATAGGCCGCCGTCAGGTCGGCCGGCGTGCCGGAGTTGCAGCCACCCACCTGGTTGAAGACATATTTCCGGCTACAGACGTCGACGTTGGGCGGACGATGGGTAATCTCGAAATAGTCGTATCCGGTCTTGATGTTCTTCCAGAAATCGTAGTCTTGCGAGAACCGATGCTTGGCCATGTTCTCGGCCGTCATCCGGAAAGGAAAGGCCTCGACCTGGAAACTCTTCTGGCCGCCGACAAAGGCTTCGCGTGCAAAGGTGTAGATCTGCAGGATCGCCGCATCCGACATCGAATAACAGCCCGCCGAAGCGCAGGCGCCGTGCACCATGATGTTGCGGCCGCCGCGGCCATAGGCGCGGTCATATTTGTTCGGGTAGCCGATGTCGAAGGACAGATAATATTGCGAATGCGGGTTCATCTGGCCAGGGGTGATGTTGTAGAACCCTTCCGGCGCCTRCCGGTCGCCTTCCTTCTTCTTCGGTCCCAGCATGCCGGACCAGGCGCAGATCGGATAGGTGGCGACGAGTTGGTAGCGATCGGAAGCATTCGCCTTCCAGACCTCCATCACCTCTTCTTCCTTGAAGACGCGGATCATGATCGGCGAAGACATGGAGAGGCCCATCTGGGCGATCTTCAGCTGCATCTTCGGCGGCAATGGATGCTGGGTGCGATCGGTCACTTCTTCGATCTGCAGCGTGTCCTTGGGCGTGCAGCCTGCAAGCAGGCCGAGGCCAACAGCGATTGCAAATCCCGTCCATACGCGCATTTCAGCAATCCCGCCTTTCGTCCGCCCGGCCGCCGCCGGGAATCATGCCATGAGGCTTATAAGATAGAAAATGTTACCGGAATATTCACATCCGGTTAACGCTATCCATATCCGACCGAAACTACAAAAATCAAACCCTGCGGTCCAGAGACAAACCGCGTGAATATGGCCGAGTTTAGGCAGTCGGTGGAAGGGTTTAATAATGGCGCAGCGCAGTCGCGACCGGCTCAGAGATGACGACCCATTTCCAGGAATTTCTGCCGACGCTCGCCCTTCAGGTCCTCGCGGCCCGTCAGCTCCGACAGCGCGCCCGCGATCACGTCGCCGGTGGCGCCGATCACCTTCTCCGGATCGCGATGAGCACCGCCGATGGGCTCGGGAATGATGCCGTCGACAATGCCGAACTGCTTCAGGTCCTCGGCGGTGATCTTCATGTTCTGCGCCGCTTCCTTGGCGCGGGTTGAATCGCGCCAGAGGATCGAGGCCGCACCTTCCGGCGAGATAACCGAATAGATCGAATGTTCGAGCATGTAGACGCGGTTGCCGGTGGCGATCGCAATCGCGCCGCCCGAGCCGCCTTCGCCGATGATCACCGAAACCACCGGCACCTTGACGTTCAGGCACATTTCCGTCGACCGGGCAATGGCTTCCGCCTGGCCGCGCTCTTCGGCGCCGACACCGGGATAGGCGCCGGCCGTATCCACCAGCGTCACGATCGGCATGGAAAAGCGGTCGGCGAGTTCCATGATGCGGATCGCCTTGCGATAGCCTTCCGGCCGTGCCGAGCCGAAATTGTGCCGGATGCGGGTCTTGGTGTCGTTGCCCTTTTCCTGGCCGATCAGCGCTACCGCCTGGCCGCGGAAACGGGCAAAGCCCGCCTGGATGGCATCGTCATTGGCAAATTTGCGATCACCGGCAAGCGGGGTGAATTCCGTGAACAGCTTTTCCTGGTAGTCGATGAAATGCGGGCGCGACGGATGGCGGGCCACCTGCGTCTTCTGCCATGGCGTCAGCTTGGCATAGATTTCAGCCGTGGCGTCGCGCGCCCGGGCCTCGAGGCGAGCAATTTCCTCGGAGGTATCGATGCTTTCATTCTCCGCGGCAAGGTTCTTGAGTTCGAGGATCTTGCCTTCGAGATCGGATATCGGCTTTTCGAAATCGAGATAGTTATACATGGTGATCCGTCTGATCCGTTCCGGGAAGTCGCTTGCCGCTCCTATGCCCTGTTTTTCGCGGCTTTTGCAAGAGGGTGGTGCGTTTCGACCAGTTGCCTGAGCTTTGCGTCGAGCACATGCGTATAGATTTGTGTCGTGGCAATGTCGCTATGGCCGAGAAGTTCCTGGACGACACGCAGGTCGGCGCCATTGGCCAGGAGGTGGCTGGCAAAGGCGTGGCGGATCACATGTGGGGAGAGTTTGTCGGCACGCAAGCCTGCCCGTGCGCCAAGGCTTTTCAGATCGCGGGCGAAGACCTGCCGCGGCAGGTAGCCCGTGGCGCTGTCGGCCGGAAAGAGGTGACGGAACTGCTTGTCGCCATGGACGGCCATCAATTCCCGCCCGTAAGCCGCCACCGCCGCGATCGCCGCCTTGGTCAGCGGCACCAGTCTCTCCTTGGCGCCTTTGCCGCGGATCACCAGGAAGCGGCCTTCCTCACCGAGCACGGTTGCCGGCAGCGACACGACTTCGCTGACGCGCATGCCGGTGGCATAGCAGAGTTCGATCAGGGCCAGCATTCTCAGCCGCACAAGCCTGTCATCGCCTTCCGTGCCGGCTTCTTCGGCAGCGCGGGCGAGCAGGCGATCGGTTTCCTCCTCCGACAAGGTCTTGGGCAGCGCACGTCCCTTTTTCGGCGCATCGAGAATGCCGGATGGATCGTCACCGCGGATATTTTCGGCATAGAGGAACTTGTAGAACTGGCGGATCGCCGACAGCCGCCGCGCTTGCGACGAGGCCTTGTAGCCCTCCTTGGCCATGTGGCCGAGAAAGGCCTGCAGGTCCGCTGAGGCGGCGGAGGTCATCGAAACGCCGCGTCCTGTCAGAAACGAGCGCAGTTCCTCCAGATCCTTCTCATAGGAAATGAGCGTATTCTTGGCCGCGCCGCGCTCGGCGCTCATCATTTCGAGGAAGGCTTCGGCATGCGCGGCGGACATATCCATGGCGGGCGACCTCATTTCGGCGCTGGCGGATTGGTGCGTTCCGATGGGATTTCGATGGTTGCCGGACGCGGTTTTGGATCGACCAGATAGGCGAGCGAGAACAGCACGGCATAGATGAGCCCCGCAATGATGGCGCACCAATAGAGAAACCTGAAAAGCGTAGGCATTCAGTCTTGTACCTGCGGGACCGAGTCATGGGCCGGAGTCTATGCGGCAATGTTTATATAGTTCTTTACCGGCGAGTAAATCTGTTGCGGTTGCGAAGGGATCGGCGGAACGCGCGCCATTTGACCGTTAAAGTCCCCACACCACCGAATTCTCGTGCCGCTTGATCAAAAGCTTCAAATCTTCGAACCCCGCGCCAATAAACTTGGCGAACTGATCTATCGCCGGCGCTCGCAATGCATCCGCCCGCCTGAGCAATCCCAGCGCGCGCTCCGGATGCGGGATCGTCACCGGCAGCGCCGTGATGGATCTCTCGTTGCGCAGCGCGAAGACGACGCTGTGCGGCATGATCGTCAGCGCCTCTGAATTCTTGAGGTAGTTGATGACACTCATCAACGAGCCGCCGGAATATCGGATCTTGATCTCGGTGGCGCCGAACGAGAGCAGCATGCTGCGAAGGTCGGCCAGCAGCGGGCTGCCGGGTGGTGGCGCGATCCAGGGGTAGTCGAGCAGATGCGATGGTTGCGGCCGCCGTTTCATCAGGAGTGGATGAGTGGCGCTGCAGGCGACGACATTGCGGCCGGGCAGGATCTGCTGGAAGACCAGCCCCGATCCTTCATCGAGGATATCGATCGGGCAGATCGCGAGGTCGATCTGGTCGGCATTCAGCGCCGCCCGCAGGTCCGGGAAATAACCATAGGTCAGGTCGACACGCACATCGGGATGCTTGCTCTGGAAGTCGGCGATCATCGCGGCAATCAGGGCATCCATGAAGAAAGGCGTGCCGCCGACACGCACGACGCCGCTCTTGCCGACACGAAAACTTTCCACCGTCTCCGACGCCTTGCGACCGGCGGCCATCATCGACAGGCCGTGTTCGGCCAGCGCTTTGCCCAGCGGTGTCGGCTGTAGCGGCCGCCTGCCCTTGATGAACAGCGGCTCGCCAAGGCGCTTTTCCAGCATGGCAATGGTGCGGGAGATGGCGGGCTGGGCGAGGCCGAGAAAGGCCGCACCTTCCGTCACGCCGCCGGTTTGCACCACCGCCGCCAGTTGCACCAGATGCCGTTCATCGATCTTCATAACGATATGTTATATAAACTGGGAATAAAATGATCAACCGGCAGGCTGAGCTTTGCTACTCTCTTCAATGACAGGATTGGAGGAGAGCATGTCGCCTGGGATCAACGCGCTGAATTTCACGGAAGCCAATTCCGCTGACATGTTCGCGCAACGTCTTTCCAGCACGAAGAAGAGCGAATTGCCGCAAATCCTCGCGGCGGCGGTGCAGCATCTGCACGCCCTGATCCGGGAATTCCGCCCGACGCCGGAGGAGTGGCGCAATGTCATTGCCTTCCTCACCGAAGTCGGCCATGCCTGCGACGAGCGTCGCCAGGAATGGGTGCTGCTGTCAGATCTTCTCGGCGCGTCCGCGCTTGTCGACGAGATCAATACGCGCCGGCCGAAAGGCGCCACCCCCAACACCGTGCGCGGCCCTTTTTATCGACCAGACGCGCCGCACTATTCACCGGGCGCCTCGATCTCGCTGGACGGCATCGGCGAACCGCTCCACGTCGGCGGCCGCATCACCGACCTTGATGGCCGCCCGGTTGCCGGTGCCGTCATCGAAACCTGGCAGGCCAATGCCGAGGGTTTTTACGAAAACCAGCAGCCCGACCGGCAGCCGGAATTCAATCTGCGCGGGGCGTTCCAAGCCGATGCCGACGGCCACTTTCGCTATCGCACGATCAAGCCCGCCGGCTACGGCGTGCCGGACGACGGCCCGGTTGGCCAATTGCTGAAGCAGGCAGGCTATCCGCTTCGCCGTCCGGCGCATCTGCATTTCCTGGTCAAAGCGCCGGGCTTCGATACCATCACCACGCATCTCTACGACAGCTGCGATCCGCATCTCGGTGAAGATGCTATTTTCGGGGTCAAACCGGAATTGGTGACCGATTTCGGCGACGGCCGGATCGAGTTCACATTCGTCATGGCCCGGGCCAGGAACGGAGCACGCCTATGAGCCGCATTTTCACCTATCAGGGCAGTGCTGCCCACATCGTTTTCGGCGAAGGCAAGGCGGAGACCGCCGACGAGTGGATCCAGAAGCTGGGCTGCAAAAAGGCGCTCGTGCTATCAACCCCGCATCAAAAGGCCGATGCCGAAAGACTGGCCGGAAAGCTCGGAGCACTGGCGGCCGGCACCTTTCCCGGTGCGGTGATGCACACGCCCGTCGACGTCACCGAAGAGGCAATGAAAGTTGTCGCGGCAACGGGCGCCGATTGCGTCGTTTCGCTTGGCGGCGGCTCGACCACCGGGTTGGGCAAGGCCATTGCCTATCGCACCGACCTGCCGCAGATCGTCATCCCCACCACTTATGCGGGCTCGGAAGTCACGCCCATTCTTGGCCAGACTGAGGGCGGCCGCAAGACGACGGTGCGAGACGCGAAAATCCTGCCCGAGGTGGTGATCTACGACGCGACGCTGACCACCGGCCTGCCGGTGGCACTGTCAGTCACGTCCGGCCTCAACGCCATGGCGCACGCGGTCGAGGCGCTCTATGCGCAGGATCGCAACCCGATTTCCAGCCTGATGGCGGCGGAAGGCCTGCGCGCTTTCAAAACGGCCTTGCCGGCGATCATCAAAACCCCCGGCGATCTTCCAGTGCGCGCCGATGGCCTCTACGGTGCCTGGCTCTGCGGTACAGTGCTCGGCACGGTCGGCATGGCCCTGCATCACAAGATTTGCCACACGCTGGGCGGCACGTTCGATACGCCGCATGCCGACACCCATGCAATCATGCTGCCGCACACGGCAGGCTTCAATGCCGCCGCCGTGCCGGACCTGCTCGAGCCGGTGGCCGACACATTCGGCGGCTCGGTCGGCGGCGGGCTTTGGGATTTTGCCAAGTCGATCAATGCACCGATGGCGCTGCGCGATCTCGGCCTGACCGAAGCCGATCTCGACAAGGCCGCTGATATCGCCACCGAAAACCCCTATTGGAACCCGCGCCCGATCGACAAGCCGTCGATCCGCGCGCTGCTGCAGCAGGCCTGGGAGGGCCTACGACCGACCGCATGACGCCAACGAAAACTGGGAGGAGAGGACAATGACAACAAGACGCGAATTTCTGAAGCAGACCGCTGCCACCGGCGTGCTCGCCGCCACATCCGGTCTGGCTCTGCCGGCAATCGCCGCCGACAAGACAATCAAGCTCGGCTATGTCAGCCCACAGACCGGCCCGCTTGCCGCTTTCGGCGAGGCAGATAAATTCGTGATCAGCAATTTCCTGGCGACCACGAAGAAAATGGGCCTGAATTACGAGGTCGTGGTCAAGGACAGCCAGTCCAACCCCAACCGCGCCGCCGAAGTCGCCAAGGAACTGATCGTCAAGGATCAGGTCAACCTTATGCTCGTCTCGTCGACGCCGGAAACCACCAATCCGGTTTCGACCACCTGCGAGGCTGAGGAAATGCCCTGCATTTCCACGGTGGCGCCCTGGCAGCCCTGGTTCATCGGCCAGCAAGCCAATCCGGGCGACCCGAAGTCGTGGAAGCCGTTCAACTTCGCCTACCATTTTTTCTGGGGCCTGGAAGACATCATCGCCGTCTTCACCGGCATGTGGGGCCAGATCGAGACCAACAAGCAGATCGGCGGCCTGTTCCCCAATGATGGCGACGGCAATGCCTGGGGCGACAAGGTCGTAGGCTTTCCGCCGGTGCTGGAAAAACTCGGCTACAAGCTGACCGATCCCGGCCGCTTCCAGGACCTGACCGACGATTTCTCCGCACAGATCAACGCTTTCAAGCAGGCCAACGCCGAGATCATTACCGGCGTGGTGATCCCGCCGGACCTGACCACCTTCTGGAACCAGGCCAAGCAGCAGGGCCTCAAGCCGAAAATCGCCTCGATCGGCAAGGCGCTGCTCTTCCCGCAGACGGTGGAATCGCTCGGCGATGCCGGCCACAACCTCTCGACCGAGGTCTGGTGGACGCCCAGCCATCCGTTCAAGTCGTCGCTGACCGGTGAGACCGCCAAACAGGTTGCCGACGCCTTCACCGCCGCCACCAACCGGCCATGGACACAGCCGATCGGCTTTGCCCATGCGCTGTTCGAACTGGCTGTCGACGTGATGAAGCGCGCCGAGGACCCGACGGACGGTGAGGGCGTGGCCAAGGCGATCGGCGAAACCAGGCTCGATACGCTGGTCGGCCCGATTGCCTGGGGCAATGACAAGCTACCGCCCTTTGCCCAGAAGAACGTCGCCAAGACCCCGCTCGTCGGCGGCCAGTGGCGCCTGAAGCAGGGCGGCAAGGGTTATGATCTGGTGGTGGTGGAGAATTCGCTGGCGACGAATGTGCCATTGGGTGGAAAGCTGGAGGCGCTGAGCTAAGTGCCCGCTCACCCTTAGTGCGCGTGTCTGCCCCTCACCCTAGCCCTCTCCCCGCAGGCGGGGAGAGGGAATCCGCTCCGAAACCGCCTCGCCGTCAGCATTCGGCAGACGTTTGAGAGAGGCTCGAGCGGGTGCCCCAGGTCCCTTCTCCCCGTCACTACGGGGAGAAGATGCCGGCAGGCAGATGAGGGGCATGGCACTTAGGGCGCGGATCAAGACAACCCGATCATGCTCACAAAAACGAATGAACTTGGACAACTGACCCCATGCCCATCCTCGAACTCACCGGAATCTCGAAAAAATTCGGCGCGCTGACCGTCGCCGAACAGATTTCGTTTTCCGTCGAGGCAGGCGAGGCGCTCGGCATCATCGGTCCCAACGGTGCCGGCAAATCTACCCTCTTCAACCTGATCACCGGCAACATCCCAGCAGATAGCGGCACGATCCGCTTCTGCGATCAGGATGTCACCCGCGTCCCGCCGATGCAGCGCTGCTTTTCCGGCATGGGCCGCACCTTCCAGATTCCGCAGCCCTTTGAACAGCTCACCGTCTTCGAAAACCTGCTGGTCGCCGGCGCCTTCGGGGCGCAGAAATCCGAAGGCGAGGTGGCCGACCGCTGTGCCGAAATCCTGATCGACACCGGCTTGATCGACAAGGCCAATGCCACAGCCGGCAGCCTCAGCCTGCTGCAGCGCAAGCGGCTGGAACTGGCTCGCGCCATGGCCACGGACCCGAAACTTCTGCTGCTCGATGAGATCGCCGGCGGCCTGACCGAAGGCGAATGTCGTGCGCTGGTCGCCACCATCCGCGGCGTGCATGAAAAGGGCATTGCCGTGATCTGGATCGAGCACGTGCTGCACGCACTGAATTCCGTCGTCGAGCGGCTGCTCGTGCTGCATTTCGGCAAGGTGCTCGGCATCGGCAAGCCGGATGCGATCATGGCCTCGAAAGAGGTGCGCGAAATCTATCTGGGGATCGAGATATGACGTTGATCGAGACTCGCGACCTCAAAGCCTTCTACGGGGATTTCCAGGCGCTGTTCGGCGTCGACATCACCCTGAACGAGGGCGAAACCATCGCCATCATCGGCGCCAATGGCGCCGGCAAGACGACCCTGATGCGTTCCCTATCGGGCGTGCTTCGGAATGAGCCCGGCTCCATCCGTTATCGTGGCACGGAAATCGGCGCATTGCCCGCGCCTGACGTCATGGCGCGCGGCATCGCCATGGTGCCGGAAGGCCGAAAACTTTTCCCATCGCTGACGGTCGAGGAAAATCTTCTCGTCGGCGCCTATGGCCGCAAAGTCGCCGGTCCCTGGAACCTCGACAGCATCTTCTCGCTCTTTCCGATCCTGAAAGAGCGTCGCAATAGTCCGGCGACCGCGCTCTCGGGCGGTCAGCAGCAGATGGTGGCGATCGGCCGGGCGCTGATGTCGAACCCCGATGTGCTGCTTTGCGACGAGATCAGCCTCGGCCTCGCGCCCGTCGTCATCCGCGATATCTATGCCGCCTTTCCGAAAATACGCGAGACGGGTGCGGCGATCGTCATCGTCGAACAAGACATTGCGCAAGCGCTGAAAGTCGCCGATCGCATCTATTGCATGATGGAGGGGCGCATCACCCTGACAGGCAAATCCGGCGAACTCGACCGCGCCGCCATTCACAAAGCCTATTTCGGAGCGGATGGCCATGAACTGGTTTGACACCATTCTCCAAGGCGTCCTGCTTGGCGGGCTCTATGCGCTGTTCGCGGCGGGTCTAAGCCTCGTCTTCGGCATCATGCGGCTGGTCAACCTCGCCCATGGCGACCTGATCATCCTCGCCGCCTTCCTGATTCTGCTGCTTGTCTCGGCGCTCGGCCTCAATCCCTTCCTGGCGGCGCTGATTGCCGCTCCGCTGATGTTCGCCATCGGCTGGGCGCTGCAATATTACCTACTCAACCGCACGCTCGGCAAAGACATCCTGCCGCCGCTCCTCGTCACCTTCGGCCTCTCCATCGTCATCCAGAACGGCTTGCTTGAAGGCTTCACCGCCGACAGTCGCCGCATCTCGGCCGGCAGCCTGGAGACCGCATCGGTCTCACTCGGCATCGCCAATGCCGGCATCATGCCGCTGATGACCTTTGCCTCGGCCATCATCGTCATCGTCGTGCTCAACCAGTTGATCTATCGCACGGCCATCGGCCGAGCCTTCCGCGCTACCTCCGATGACGCAGTCACCGCCGGCCTGATGGGTATCCGGCCACAGCGTATCTTCGCCATGGCCACCGGCGTTGCCATGGTGGTCGTCACCATCGCAGCACTCTATCTCGGCACCCGCGCCAATTTCGACCCGACCTCCGGCCCGGCCCGGCTGATTTATGCCTTCGAGGCGGTGATCATCGGCGGGCTCGGCTCGCTCTGGGGCACGCTCGCCGGTGGCATCATTCTCGGCGTGGCGCAGACCGTCGGCGCCGCGGTCAGCCCGGAATGGCAGATCCTGACCGGCCATCTCGCCTTCCTTGTTGTTCTCCTATTCAAGCCTCGCGGTCTCTTTCCGCGGGCGGTGGATTGAGGCGCGGCCATGGACAAGTCCGTCATCCAATCCTTCAAGGTCGAGACCCGCACCCGGGCATCCTCGCTTTTCATGTTCGTTGCCGTGCTGATCGTCATTGCCGGCATCCTCGCACCTTTCATCGTCTCGCGCGGCGTGATCCAGGACCTGTTCTTCATCCTCACCATGCTGGTCCTGGCACAGTGCTGGAACCTGCTCGCCGGCTATGCCGGGCTGATCTCTGTCGGCCAGCAACTGTTCGTCGGCTGCGGCGGTTACGCGATGTTCGCTGTGGTCAGCCTGCTTGGTTTCGACCCGATTGTGGCGATCGTCGCCGCCGGTATCTTCTCCTCGCTGGTTGCGGTGCCGACCGCTTTCTTCACCTTCCGGCTCTATGGGCCCTATTTCGCCATCGGCACCTGGGTGATCGCCGAAGTCGGACGGCTCCTGCTGGCGCAATGGAAGGCGCTGGGCGGCGGCACCGGCACGTCGCTGCCGCGCGATGCCACCCGCGACATGTTCGGCATCAAGCTGCTCAAGCAGCTTTTCCGGATGAAAGCCGGGGAGGCGACCGACGCCATCACCTATTGGCTGGCGCTGATCCTCGTCGTCGTCACCATCGGCTTCATTTATCGCCTGCTGCGCTCAAAGCAGGGGCTCGGCCTTGCCGCGGTACGCGACAACGAACAGGCGGCACGCGCTGTCGGTGTAGATGCGCGACGGATGAAGACGCTGGTCTATCTGGTCACCGCTTTCCTGACAGGTGCCTGCGGCGCGCTCATCTATATCCAGAAGCAACGTATCTCGCCCGACGCCGCCTTCTCGGTCATCGACTGGACGGCCTATGTGATCTTCATCGTGGTCATCGGCGGCATCGGCACGGTCGAGGGACCGATCGTCGGCGTCATCGTCTTCTTCCTGCTGCAGAACCTGCTCGCCGACTACGGCTCGTGGTACCTGCTGCTGCTCGGCATGATCGCCATCGTCACCATGCTGTTTGCGCCGCGCGGGCTCTGGGGCCTGTTCTCGGCCCGCACCGGCATCCAGCTTTTTCCGGTCCGCCGCATCCTGAAAGGCGGGCTGTTAGGAAACACCATCAAGGGAGGAAAGAATGGCTGATATCACCACCGACGTGCTCGTCATCGGCACCGGCCCAGCAGGCTCGGCGACCGCGGCACTGCTGGCAACCTACGGCATCGAAAACATGGTGATCAACCGCTATCGCTGGCTGGCCAGCACGCCGCGCGCCCATATCACCAACCAGCGCACCATGGAAGTGCTGCGCGACCTCGGGCGGAATGTCGAAGACGAGGCCTATATGTTCGCCGCCGAACAGGACCTGATGGGCGAAAACGTCTTCTGCACCTCGCTGACCGGCGAAGAGATCGGCCGGATGAAGAGCTGGGGCAAGCATCCGCTTTCGCGCGCCGAGCATCAACTGTCGTCGCCGAGCCACATGAACGATCTGCCCCAGACCTTCATGGAGCCGCTGCTGTTCAAGACCGCCTGTTCGCGCGGCACACAGGCGCGGATGTCGACCGAATATGTCAGCCACGAACAGGACGCGGACGGCGTCACCACCACTTGCCTCGATCGGCTGACCGGCAAGCAGATCACCGTGCGCTCGAAATACCTGGTCGGCGCCGATGGCGGCAATTCCAAGGTTGCCGAGCACGCCGGCCTGACCTTTGAAGGCAAGATGGGCGTCGGCGGCTCGATGAACATCTTGTTCGAGGCCGATCTCTCCCAGCATGTCGCCCATCGTCCCTCTGTGCTCTATTGGGTGCTGCAGCCGGGCGCCGATGTTGGCGGCATCGGCATGGGCCTGGTGCGCATGGTTCGGCCGTGGCATGAATGGCTGATCGTCTGGGGTTATGACATCAACCAGCCGGCGCCCGAGGTCACCGACGATTTCGCCGTCAAGGTCGTACGCGATCTCGTCGGCGACCAGGATCTGCAGCCGAAGATCAAGTCGGTCTCGACCTGGACCGTCAACAACATGTATGCGACCAGGATGTCGAACGGCCGCGTTTTCTGCATGGGCGACGCAACGCACCGCCATCCGCCTTCCAACGGGCTGGGTTCCAACACCTCGATTCAGGATGCCTTCAACCTCGCCTGGAAGCTGGCTGCCGTGTTGAAGGGCCAGGCCGGCGCGAGCCTGCTCGACAGCTACAATGCCGAGCGCGCACCGATCGCCAAACAGATCGTCACCCGCGCCAACAAGTCGATCGAGGAATTCGGTCCGATCTTCAAGGCGCTTGGCCTGCTCGATTCCGTCGATCCGGTGAAGATGCAGGAGAACATGGACGCCCGCTGCGACGACACGGCCGAAGCAGAACTGCAGCGCGCCGCGATCCGCGAGGCGATCGCCTACAAGGTCTATGAATTCGATGCCCATGGCGTCGAGATGAATCACCGCTACGCGTCGAATGCCGTGATCCCGGATGGCCAGGCCGAACCAGCTTTCGAGAAGGACGCCGAACTGCATTACCAGCCGACCACGTGGCCCGGCGCGCGCCTGCCGCATGCCTGGCTGTTCGGCAAGCAAGGCCAAAAAGTCTCGACGCTCGATCTCACCGGGCATGGCGTCTTCACCATCCTCACCGGCATCGGAGGCGACGGCTGGGTGGAGGCGGCAAAGAGCGTGAGCAAGGAATTCGGCCTGCCGATCACCGTCCACAAGATCGGACCGCGCCAGGAATGGCAGGATCTGGTCGGCGACTGGGCCAATGCACGCGAAGTCCGTGATGCCGGCGCGCTGCTCGTTCGCCCCGATCACCATGTCGCCTGGCGTTCCGAAGGTATGGCCTCCGATCCGGAGGCTGAACTCCGCCGCGTCCTGAAATCGATCCTGAACAAGTGAGGCCATCATGGAAGCGCACGAAAAAGGCTTTTTCACCGAAGAGGACTCCGTCGCCGTCGTTACCGGCCGCAATCAGAACGCCAGGGACGAACGGCTGAAGCAGGTGATGGAAGTCATCACCCGCAAGCTGCACGAAGCGGTCAAGGAAATCGAGCCGACCATGGACGAATGGATGGCGGCCATCCTTTTCCTCACCCGCACCGGCCAGATCTGCAATGAATGGCGGCAGGAATTCATCCTGCTGTCGGATGTGCTCGGCGTCTCCATGCTGGTCGACGCGATCAACAACAGAAAACCATCCGGCGCTTCCGAAAGCACCGTGCTTGGCCCCTTCCACGTTGCCGATGCGCCGGAACTGCCGATGGGCGCCAATATCTGCCTCGACCAGAAGGGCGAGGACATGTTCATTGAAGGGCGCATCCTCGATACATCCGGCAAGCCGATTGCCGACGCCGTGCTGGATGTCTGGCAGGCCAATGACGAAGGCTTTTATGACGTGCAGCAGAAGGGCATCCAGCCCGACTTCAATCTGCGCGGCGTCTTCCGCACAGGTCCTGACGGCCGCTACTGGTTCCGGGCGGTGAAACCGAAATATTACCCAATTCCCGATGACGGCCCAGTCGGACAAATGCTCAAAGCCCTTGGCCGCCATCCCTACCGGCCGGCTCATCTGCACTACATCATCAAGGCTGATGGCTACGAGATGTTGACCACGCATATCTTCGATCCGGACGACGAATACATCAACTCGGACGCGGTGTTTGGGGTGAAGGAAAGCTTGCTCGCCGAATTCAAGAAGACGCATGACCCGAAGCGTTCGAGCCAATACGGTTTCGCGGGTGATTTCTGGGATGTCGAGCACGATTTCGTCCTGGCGCGAAAAGGCGAAGCGCGGMATTAACGATCGCGCTTGACAAATTCTCAGATACGAGACATTTTCCCAGATATGGAAAACGTCTCACCTGACCATGCTATTGATAGACAAATCGCCCAGCGCCTCAAGGCCCTTCGCAATGAGCGAAACTGGTCCCTGGACGATCTGGCAAAACGCAGTGGCGTCAGCCGTGCCTCGCTGTCGCGGCTGGAGAATGCCGAGGTCAGCGCTACTGCCGCCGTGCTTGGCCGCCTGTGTGCGGCCTATGGCATGACGCTGTCGCGGTTGATCCGGCTGGTGGAAAGCGAGTTCCAGCCCGTTATCGCCCGCGATGCGCAGCCGGTCTGGACCGATCCGAATACCGGTTACGTCCGCCGCTCCGTGTCGCCGCCGGCTCAGATGCTGGCGGCCGAAGCACTGGAATGCCGGCTCGAGCCGGGCACCGTGATTGCCTACGAGGCGCCGCCGCGGCCCGGCCTCGAACATCACATCATCCTGACTGAGGGCGCGCTGAGCGTCACCGTCGAAGGCCGAGAGCATAGGCTCGGGCCGGGCGACTGCCTGCGCTACCAGCTTTTCGGTCGCAGCGAATTCCGTACCGGCGAGCAGCCGGCTCAATATTTCCTGTTCATGGTGTAGACAATGACCGACATCACTATTTCCCGCCTGACCGCCGCCGAAATCCAGGACCGCCTCGATGAACTGATAGGCCTTCTGCATGCCTGTGTCGAGGAGGGCGCCAGCATCAATTTCATCCATCCCTATTCGCATGAAGATGCAAAACGCTTTTGGGTGAGGAAAGTGCTGCCGCGCGTCGGCGACCAGGAATTGACGGTGCTGGTGGCCGAGTGCGATGGCCGGATCGTCGGCTCGGTGCAACTCGATTGCGACACGCCGCCCAATCAGGTGCACCGCGCCGATATCAAGAAACTGCTCGTGCATCCCGGTTTCCAACGCCGCGGCATCGGCCGGCAGTTGATGGCCGGGATCGAAGGGATCGCGCGTGGCTTCGGCCGGTCACTGCTGACGCTCGACACCCGCAGCGGCGACAAGGGCGAACCGCTCTACCTCTCGGTCGGCTTCATTGCGGCCGGCACCATCCCCGACTATAGCCGCGACGCCAGGTCGGAACGGTTCGATGCCGCCACCTTCATGTACAAGCCCCTCTGATCCTCAGATTGTTAGCATAGTTTTAACCATAAGAACGCGCCAATTCAGGGCGAGTTGCGGTTGTGCGGAACATTTCGGTACAGATTCCAGTTACCCGGACAACAAAGGCGCTGAGCGAAACGACTGGCGCGATCAACGGCGAAACTGCTGTGAGGGACGAATGCAAACCGATCCGATCTCCGTGCTCGTCGTCGAGGACGAGCCGCTCATACGGATGGCCGTCATCGACGACCTCGAACATGCGGGCTTCAATGTGCTTGAAGCCGAGAGCACGGACAAAGCAATGTCCTTGCTCCGCAGCCATCCGGAAATCCAAGCGCTGTTCACCGATGTCGAAATGCCCGGCAGCATGGACGGCCTCGAACTGGCCGAAAAGGTCCATGACCGCTGGCCGCCGATCAAGATTCTCGTCACCTCAGGCGCCGTGCGGGTGCGCAAGCGCGACCTGCCGGAGGACGCGCTGTTCATGCCGAAGCCGTATAACAGCGATGCCGTGATCTCCACGCTACGCGATCTGGTCCTGGCAGCCTGAGCAGTCAGGCTGCATGTGCCCTGAAGGCACTCATCTGGCCTTCGAGCGCGCGCTGGAAGGCCGGCCTTGCCTGACACCGCTCCATATAGGCTGCGAGATTGGGATAGTGGGCAATCAGGTCCGTATGGCGGAGATTGCGCAGCACCGCGACCATCATCAGATCCCCCGCCGTGAATTTCCCGTCGAGATAGAGCTTGTCGCCCAGTGCGGCTGACAAGTCAGCGAGACGGCTGCGAAGAAACGCCTCCGCCGCTGGCCGCCGCTCTTTCGCCCAGGCCTCGTTGGCGTAGAAAAGATCGATCTGCGCGAAGGGCACGACGGCGATCTCTATGGAGTTCAGGGCCGCTATCACCCAGGTGATGGCACGCCTGCGCGCCACTTCATCCTTCGGCAGCAGGGTTTCGCTCTTCTCGCCGATATGCAGCACGATCGAACCGGATTCGAAGATCGTCAGGTTATCCTCGATCAGCACCGGCACCTGGCCGAAGGGCTGCATGGCAAGATAGTCCTCGCTTCGTTGGACCGACGGATCGATCAGCCGGACATTGTAGGCAATGCCGGCTTCCTCCAGCGCCCAGCGGACGCGCAGGTCGCGGACAAGACCCTGGGCCAGCGGCGGCACCCATTTGAAAGCGGTGATGGTGATCATATCATTGCCTCCCGGGCAAAAGCCTCTGCATAGGTCTGTTCGCGGTCAAAACACTGGTTCCAGCCGCCGATATGGCTGTCGCGCGCTTCGACGCTGATGAACGGCGCCTGGTGGAAATTCTGCACCGTCCTGCCGTTCTCCTCGTGGAAGGTCACGGTTACCAGCGTGTCCATGCCGGGCTGGTCACGGCCGTCCTCCCAGGCGAAGCTGTAGACGATGCGGCTGTTCTTCTCGATCTCGCGATATTCGCCGCCCATCCAGCTCTCGCCATACTCCTTGGAAACGATGCAGGCGCGCCATTTGCCGCCGGGGCGGAAATCGCTGTCGAGATGGGTGCAGGTGAAATTCTTCGGTCCCAGCCAGCGGGCCATGTGGTCGCGATCCTCCCAGATGCGGAAGACCAGCGCCACCGGCGCGTCGAAGGTGCGGACAATCAGCAGTTCGTCGTCTGCGATCTCTCGCGGTTCAGTTTTCGCGTCCATTGTCGTCTCCTTTCTGAATTTCCCTGAGGTAAATGTCCATTCGGTCGAAACTGCCTTCCCAAAGCGCGCGATAGCGCTCCAGCCAGTGATCGACGGTCTTGAGGGGCGCTGTGTCGAGCTTGCATGGCCGCCACTGCGCCTCGCGACCGCGGGTGATCAGCCCCGCCGTCTCCAACACCTTCAGGTGTCGGGAAATGGCCTGCAGGGTGAAATCGAATGGGGCGGCAATCTCATTGACCGTCGCCTCGCTCTCGGCGAGCCGGGCAAGGATCGCCCGGCGGGTTGGATCGGCCAGGGCAGAGAAGGTGAGGGAGAGTGTGTCCTGCATATTTAACAATCTCGTTTATCAACATAATTGTTGAATAAGAGACGTCTGATGAAATGTCAAGGGCGCGGCAACGGAAAATAGGGAGACGGCCGCCAGACAGAATCCGCGGAAAGAAGTGTTTGCCCGTCGCGAAGACGCTACTGTTTGCTGGAGCGCCCCGGCTATTCCATCATCAGGATATGATTGCGCACCACCGGATAGATTTCGTTTTCCCAGCGCTTGCCGTTGAAAACGCCGTAGTGGCCGACATTGGCCTGCAGGTGGTGGCGCTTGAGATGTGGCCGGAGCGAACTGCAGAGGTCATGCGCCGCAGCCGTCTGGCCAAGTGCGCAGATATCGTCGCGGCCGCCCTCGACGGTGAGCAGCGCCGTGCGCCGGATCAGGCCCGGATCGACCTTTTTGCCCTTATAGGCGAAATTGCCGGTCGCAAGTTCCGATTTCTGGAAGATGCGATCGATGGTTTCGAGATAGAATTCCTCGGTGAGGTCGAGCACGGCGAAATATTCGTCGTAGAAGGTCTTGATCTTCTCCGCCGCAGCCGTCTCGCCCGCTGCCAGATGATCAAAGAGTTTTTGATGTGCGGATTTGTGCCGGTCCATGTTCATCGCCATGAAGGCGGCAAGTTGCAGGAAGCCGGGGTAGACCCGCCGGCCGCCACCCTTGTGACGCAGCGGTACTGTGGAAATCACCGAATTCTTGAACCATGACAGCGACTTGGAGACGGCGAACTCATTGACCTCGGTTGGGCTTTCGCGCGGGTCGATTGGCCCGGCCATCAGCGTCATCGAGCGCGGCGTACAGGGATGGTTTTCGGCCGACATGACTGCAACCGTCACCAGGCTCTGCACACAGGGCTGGCAGACGGCAAGGATATGTGCGCCCGGCCCGATCTCCTCCAGGAAACGGATGATATATTCGACGTAATCCTCGACGCCGAATTTTCCTGCCGAG
This sequence comes from Rhizobium sp. P2_G2, assembly GCF_056403555.1. Taxonomy (NCBI): domain Bacteria; kingdom Pseudomonadati; phylum Pseudomonadota; class Alphaproteobacteria; order Hyphomicrobiales; family Rhizobiaceae; genus Rhizobium; species Rhizobium sp. P2_G2. The sequence continues at coordinate 58,426 of NZ_JBFUFF010000011.1, read as the reverse complement.
ACCGGCACATCCCGCGCATTGGCCCAGTCGGTGATGTAGACGTCGTGATCGGCGAGCAATGTCTCGACCGTGCCGCGCAGAAGTGTCGGGAAGTGGCCGGAGAGCGGCGCGATCACCAGCACTTTCGGCTGGCGGACGTCGCTGTCCTTGACGAAGTGCAGCAGATTGCCGAAGGGCAGATGAAGCGCGATCTCGGGCCGCACGGGCACCTCGCCCTGGCCGCTCCGCACCCGCTCGATGGCGAAATCCGGCCGCGCATGGGTGAGTTCGAAGCGCGAGATCATTTCGAGCGCGGCGAGCCAGTGACGCACCATCGAGCCCCTGACGTCGCAAAACCCGCTGTTGAACAGCGACAGCCAGCTTCGAGCCAGCGTGCGGTAAGGGGCGGCCATATCATCCTGAAACTGGTAAGCTTGATAGAGCATTCGCAGCACGCCCCGCTTTTTCCGTTGTGCGATGCAAAAAACTAGTGCACTTTTTGCCCGCTGACCAGAAGATTATGTGACGGTTTCTTGAAGAAAGGCGAAGCGCCATGACGGAAACGACACTCACCATTTCGTCGAAGAACTATTCGTCCTGGTCGCTGCGCGGCTGGCTGCTCTGCAAGATGGCGGGACTGGAGTTCCGCGAAGTCCCCGTCGCGATCGACGATCCCAATGCGCGCAAGGAACTGCTGCTGCTGTCACCCTCCGTGCTCGTGCCGCGGCTCAGCCATGGCAAGGTGACGGTGTGGGACACGCTGGCGATCGCCGAATATCTGGCCGAGATCACCCCCAAGGCCGGGCTGTTGCCGAAGGACATCGTCGCCCGCGCCCATTGCCGCGCGGTCTCGGGCGAGATGCATTCGGGCTTTCATAATCTCCGCTCGGCGCTGCCGATGAACATCAAGGCCCATCACGACAAGTTCAAGATCTTCGCCGGTGCCCGGCCTGACATAGACCGGATCCGCACGATCTGGAGCGAATGCCTTGAGACCTATGGCGGCCCCTATCTGTTCGGCAATCAGCCGACCATTGCCGACGCCATGTATGCACCGGTCTGCTCGCGCTTCAAGACCTATGCGGTCGAACTTTCACCGCAACTTGCCGCCTATCGCGACCTGATCCTTGGCTGGCCCCTGATGCAGGAATGGGCTGAAGGGGCCACGGCTGAGGCCGACGAGATCATCGAGCTCGAAGTCGAATTTTAGCTGTCCGATATTTTCGGCTGCTGGTATCCTCATAAGATGCGTCTCCATCGACGATCTTGCAAATGGGGGGATTGGCAATGCCGCATATTGCAGTCGACTATGACAAGAGCACCGAGGCGCCGGTGGGCAAATGGGTCTGCGCGCCCGGTTCCGACCTCGGCCCTTTCGATGAAGCGCCGACGGAAAACCTGTTGCAGCCCAACTATTGCGGGCAATGTGTCTCCTATGTCAAACGGGTCTGCCCCAGCCTGCGCAACACGGCGACATTGAACTGGAAGAAGGGCGACCTTGCCAAGGGCAACGAAAACATCAAGCAAGGCACGGTGATCGCCACCTTTGACAAGAATGACAAATATTTCGGTCACGCTGCCGTCTATGTCAGTCAGGATAAAACGGCACTCTATGTCTATGACCAATATATCTATGGGTCGAAACCCAAGGGTGTTGGTCCCAGGCCGCTGAGATTCAAGGCGGTTGGCGCGGTCAATGACGGCGATCTTTTCTACATCGTCGATTGACCGGTCCGGCGCGGTTCTGAGATCGCGCCGGCCAAAATGCAGAGCTTCGCCGCTGTGGCCACCCTATTTCTTCGAAAGCACTTCCTTCGCATAATCCTCGATCGCCTTGCGCCGCTCCGGCGTGCCGGGATGCGTCGAGAACATGCTGGTATTGGCATGGTCACCGAGCTTGTCCTCCAACAGCGCGAAGAACCGGCCGATCGCAGTGGGATCATGTCCTGCCTTGGCCATCAGCTCGACGGAGACGCGGTCGGCCTCCGCCTCCGCGTCTCGCGAATAGGAGAGCGACAATAGCGCCGCACCATCGGTCAGCACTTCATGGCCGCCCGAGCCGATATCGCCGGCGATCAGCATGATCAGCCCGGCGGTGCCGGCGGCACGATACATCTGCCGCAGCGCATGATGCTTCTCGACATGGCCGATCTCGTGCGCCAGCACACCGAGGATCATGTCGGTGTCGCTGCCGGCCATGCCGATCAACTGATCGGTGATGACAAGCGAGCCGTCCGGTAGAGCAAATGCATTCGGACCGATATAACCACCGTCGCGGAAATAGAGGTGGTAGCCCTCGCGACCCCGACTGGAAAAGCTGGCGAGCTTGCCGAAAGCGTCGCTGATTTTCTGCTGCTGTTCAGCCGGCAGCTTCGATGGCCCCAGGACAGTCTTGTCGAGCGAGGCAAGTGTGCCGGCGGACATCATGTCGCCAACGACCGGCGGCGTTGCCCAGACGGCAACTTCCACCAAAGCCGGGATGGCATAGCGATAGATCAGTGCAGAAAACAGAAAGACCGCCAGCACGAGAACGATCAGTCGTGGATGGAACCGCTCCAGTTCATGAATCCAGACGGCGCGGTTGCGCCGGTGTTCCCGCAATAGTGTGTCGACGGCGTCGTTGTCGGTGGTTTCGAACAGGCCGCCATCGGCAAAACTGATCCGGCGCGGGATACTGCCGATATGGTCGGAAACCACCATCGTGCCGATCGTTTCCTCGCCGACCAGGCTACGGTCGGGCAGCCGCACCGCCAGCCGCTCGCCGTCAGCAAGAAGTGCGGCCTCCAATGCCTTGCTGGAGCCAGGCGGATGCCAGATGCCGCGCGCGACCATCACTTCAGAAGCCAAAATCGAATCCTTCCAGATCCATATATTCCGAGCCGATCGCCGAGCCGCTGGCCTGGATGGCGCCCACCACGTCGCCGATCTCGCCCTGCGGTATGATGCCGGTATGGGTCAGCATGTAACGCTGCTCGCGCACCGCCGCCCAGGGCCGCATCAACCCCAATGTAAGGAGTGTGACCACTGTGTTGGAGAGCCAGATCCAGACATAAGTGAGGCGCTTGAGATCGCTCCTCATCTGGTGCCGGCCGTCGAACAGCATAGCATTGACCACGATATTCCTGACCGCGACACGGTAGATCATGCCGGCGAAGGCGTAAATGACAACGAGCGGCAAGACCACGCCGTAGACCGCCAGGATGATGAACATCGCCGCTTGCCTGCCGGAGGGGTCGTCGGTACGCTGGAGGAAACCGTTGAGCATCGGATAGGCGACCAGCAAGGCGACGAAGCCCATGACAACCAGGCCGACGATGACCATCACCGCGGGCGGGATGAGCGCTCTGTAGATCGCCCCGAGCTTCGGATCGGTGGAGAAGGGCCGGTCGCCGTAGCGCAGATGGTTGAAGATGTAGCGGCTCGCCCAGCGGCTGGCGAGCGGCGCGAGGATACCGAGCGTCAGCACCGAGACAACGCCGCCGAGTATGATCGACGTGAACGCATCCCATTTGTTGCCGGTGAAATCGAAACGTACATTGCGATAGCTCGTCACCCGGGCATTGAACCTGAAACTGCGGACGATGAAAAATGGCAGGAGCGCCGCGAACACGAAAGGCGTGATGGCGCCGGCGAGCGGTACGGCCTGCGTGACCACGTTGACCATCGCAAAAATGATAAAGACGATGGCGCGGCCGAGGAAAATCTGCAGGCCTCTCGCATGGTAGTCGAAGGAATAGCCGTCGAGAAAGGTATTGCCGCGGAAATAGCGCATGCGGCGTACCTTCGCCCAGGCAGAATAAATACCGAAAGTTACGATCGTCAGCAGGATGTTGACGATCCAGATGCCGAAATATTCCCCGGCATTGCCGCGGAATTCGGCGCGTTTGAGTGTATTTTCCGCCATGACTTCAAAGTTTCCCACTGCAAGAGATGTCTATGGATGACGGGGTCGTTCGCCCGAATATTCGTCAGAAGCCAAAGTCGAAGCCATCGGAGTCAAGGAATTCAGAGCTGAACACATCACCCTCCTGATGACTGATCGCCGTGACATCGGGAAGTTCGCCGAAAATCCAGATGCCGGTGTGCTGAATGATGAGTTTTCTCTCCCGGATCGCTGCCCAGGGTCTCAGCAAGCCGAGGCTCGCGAGGGTAAGCATGGCGTTCGAAAGAACGACCCAGGAATATTTCAGTCGAGGCACGTTGCTGAGCAGCAAGTGGGTATCATCATAGCGTGTCGAACTGATCATCACGTTGCGGACACCGATGCGGTAAACCAGCGTCGTGAAGTAGTAAGCAAACAGGATCGGAAGAATAGTAGCGTAGTGAAACAGGATTTTCACGATCCAGGTGAACCATCGTCCATGGGAGTAGATGTCCGATAAGCCCATATACTCCCGTTCTCGAATGAAGCCTACAACGAGAAACGCCGGCACCATTCCGCCAATCATGATCAACACCGGCAGCACCATCGACTTGTAGAGAGACCAGATTCTGCCCTCGGTCTTGAATTCGCGATCTCCAAAGCGGAGATTGTTGATCATGTAACGCTGGAACCACCAGCTTCCGATCGGCGCCAGCAGTCCAAGGCTAGCGAAGCTGAGAACGCCTCCAAGAAGGACGCTGAGGAAGGCAGGCCCAAGCCGGCCGGTAAACTGAAAGCGCACATTCCGGTAACTTGTGACGCGCGCCTTGAACCGCAGCCCGCGCTGGACGACCCAGGGCAAGATGAGCAGAACAAGCGCAAACACAGCCAGCGCCGCCATCGGATAGAATTGCGCCAGCGTTTTGTAGGCAATCAGATATGCGCCGACCATGAGCCAGCCCTTCAACAACTGGCCGCCGGTCGCGTTATAATCGAACGAATGCCCGTTTAAGAAAGTGTTGGCGTAGAAATATCGATTTCGCCGGACTTTTGCCCACGGAGCATAAATACCGAGCGTAACGATCGTCAGCAGGGTATTGACGATCCAGATACCGAAATACTCTTTCGCGGTGCCGTTGAACTCGGCCTTTTTCCAAATCCCATCGGACCGTGTGGCGAGCATCGCCTCGACATGTCCGTTCGTCGGTGCCTGTCGCGAAACATTGACAATCGACGCAGACGTAAACTGCAAAACCAAAATCGGACCCCTCGAACGTGTTTTGCAGCCGCCCCCAGCCGCAAAGCATCTCCGATGGAATTCACCATGAAGTTGCGCCAACCGCAAGATGAAAAAAGGCGGGCCGCCTTCGCAACCCGCCCGTAATGTCCTGTCTACTTCATCGTCTATCCTGAAACTGCTCGGCATTTTCGGAGGATATGCATCAGCTGTCGGTGTCCTTGTTGCGGAATGCCGCTTCTCCGGCATCCGACACTTCGACCCACTTCTTGTCGGGCGCTGCGTTTTCGGCGTAGTTGTCGTGCCAGTTCCACCATTTGTAAGTCGGGGTCTGAGGATAGCCCTCGGGGGAGTCCTCCCAGAGTTCCTGCCGGCCCAGCGGCGTGATGTCGAGATAGTTCCAAGTGCCGCCCATCTGCTCGTCGCCGCGATTGTTGACGAAATAGGTGCGGAACACGCGATTGCCATCACGGTAGAACACGTTCGTGCCGTGCCATTCGCCGACGCCAAGATCGGCGTCGAAGCTGTCGGTAATGGTGTACCATGGCATCTCCCAGCCCATCCGCGCCTTCAGCCGCGCGATATCCGCCTGCGGCGCACGCGAGATGAAAACCAGCGTCGTGTCGCGGGCATTGAGATGCGCGACATTGGCCACCTGGTCGGCCACCATCGAGCAGCCGCGGCAGGCGTGCTCTGGCCAGCCGAAGACGCCCGGCTCGAAGAAGGCACGATAGACGATCAACTGATGCCGGCCCTCGAACAGGTCGAGCAGGCCGACTTTGCCGTCAGGACCTTCGAACACATAGTCTGCTCTTACGGCCATCCACGGCATGCGGCGGCGCTCGGCGGCGAGCGCGTCACGGGCACGGCTCTGTGCCTTTTCCTTGATGAGCAATTGCGCGTGGGCCGCCTCCCATGCTGCCGGCTCCACGACCGGCGGCGTGTGCATGGCGGGCGAAGTGACTTTCTGTTGGCTCATATTTGTCGTGGTCATGATGTCTGAAACCTCCTTGTTTGCGCGAAGTCCAAGTCCCGTGATGAGACCTGGCTGCATCGCAGTTCAACGCTCGGCGTCGCAGGATAGTCTGACAGTGGATGTCGAAAGGCGGGAGTAACAAGTGTGGCGGCATTCCGATCGGGTGGATGGCCACAGCGGACGGCGACCCGCTTGCGCTCACGCTTGCACCGAAACTTGCAAGGCTAAAAAATCGGCATGCCCGTCAGGTACAGGGCTTGTGTGGTTCGAGCTCGACGCGACGCCCAAGTCCGGCGATGAATTTGTCGAGCCCATCATTCTCGACATCGACAAAGCGGCCTTCTTCCAGGTCTAAGAAGCCGACCTGCGCGGCCTCCCGCAACGCTTGTAATTCAAAAACCTCACGCGCTTGGCGCATTTCGATCAGCCGTAGGCCTTCGCGCAGCACCTCGCTCGCATTCTGATAGCGCCCCGACCTCACAAGACGGTCGATGATGTCCTCGTGATGCTGGGTCAGCACGACATTGCGCTTCGGCATGGGCGGAACCTCTAAAACAAACCGGCTCAGATATAGACGAATTGGCATAAATGCTGACGTCTGGATATTTTGCCGCCAGACTTAGGTTCCCGCAACGCATTTTATAGGGCACCAAGCTCAATTCATTGCATCGTCGGAATGGCTAATTCTGCGCCGTTTCACAGCTTGAGTCCATCGATCGGTGATCCGTCGTGATCTTGATTTGTGTCCGATCAAGGCCGTTCCGACAGAAATCTAGTTGCACGCAAACGTTTGTGACGATTTATTCCGGTCGTAGAATTCTACATCGAAGGAATATGCGTGTGAGTGATTCCCCAGGCCTTTCGAGTGACGATTTCGACTCTCAGCGCCGCTACTACCAGACCCATCCGCCTGCTTGCCTTTTTGCATTTGACGTCAAGCCTATCGAGGGGAAGGGCGGGGAAACGTTGGAAAGTGGCTGGATGATGAGGTGCAAATGCGGATTGTCCAATTTTCGTGGTCGGATGTATTCGACGATAAATCCAAGTTGGTCAAAGACCGAACCCGTGCTTGTGAGCCCGATAACCTTGGCTTGCACATCATGCAGCGACGAAGGGGTAGTTTTCGATTCCAACAAGGACGGCTATGATCCCGCAACGAGCGGAATCGGCCACTCGATTTATGGGCCAAAACAAGACGGCGCCAACCAAATTACATTTGCCTGCCGAAAATGCGGCAATCAAAGTCTAAAGTATTTCTCAATATTTCGGTATACGGATGATCTATATATGGATGATTTTTCGAAATTTCGGGGCGTTGAGCAGAATTTATTCGAGAATTTTTCTCTTATATATAGATGCGATGGATGCAAAACGGTGGAGATGGCCTGCGATTTCGAATGCGCTTAAAGACTTCCTGCGTCGCCTTCGCTAGATTCAGAAGCTCCTCAAATTGAACTCGTGATTTTCAAAGAGAAGAAGCGGGCCCTGGCAGAGCCCGCCTCGCTAAGCGAGCGACAGCTTACTTCATCGTCGGCATGACGAATTCCGCGCCGTCCTTGATGCCCGACGGCCAGCGGCTGGTGATCGTCTTGGTCCGGGTCCAGAACTTGAACGAGTCCGTGCCATGCTGGTTGAGGTCGCCGAAGGACGAGGACTTCCAGCCGCCGAAGGAGTGGTAGGCGAGCGGCACCGGGATCGGCACATTGACGCCGACCATGCCGATATTGATGCGGCTGGCGAAGTCGCGGGCAGCGTCGCCGTCGCGGGTGTAGATCGCGACGCCATTGCCGTATTCGTGCTTCATCGGCAGCGACAGCGCGTCTTCATAGTTCTTGGCGCGAACGACAGACAGGACCGGTCCGAAGATTTCGGTCTTGTAGATGTCCATGTCCGGCGTAACGTTGTCGAACAGGCAGCCGCCGACGAAATAGCCGTCCTCATAGCCCTGGAGCTTGAAGTTGCGGCCGTCGACGACGAGCTTGGCGCCTTCTTCGATGCCGCGGTCGATCAGGCCCTTGACGCGGGTCTGGGCTTCCTTGGTGATGAGCGGGCCCATATCGGCCTTTTCATCGGTATAGGGACCGATGCGCAGGCTTTCGACCATCGGGGTCAGCTTGTCGATCAGGCGGTTGGCGGTTTCTTCGCCCACCGGTACGGCTACCGAAATCGCCATGCAGCGCTCGCCGGCCGAGCCGTAGCCCGCGCCCATCAGCGCATTGGCTGCCTGGTCGAGGTCGGCGTCCGGCATGATGATCATGTGGTTCTTGGCGCCGCCGAAGCACTGGGCGCGCTTGCCGTTCATTGCCGCGGTGCCATAGACATAACGGGCGATCGGCGTCGAGCCGACGAAGGAGACGGCAGCAATATCGGGATCCGTGAGGATCGCGTCGACAGCGCTCTTGTCGCCGTTGACGACGTTGAGGATGCCCGCCGGCAGGCCGGCTTCGATCATCAGTTCGGCGAGGCGGATCGGCACGGACGGATCGCGCTCGGAGGGCTTCAGGATGAAGGCATTGCCACAGGCGATTGCCGGCGCAAACATCCACATCGGGATCATGGCTGGGAAGTTGAACGGCGTGATGCCGGCGCCGACGCCGACAGCCTGGCGGATCGAATACATGTCGATATTCGGGCCGGCGCCTTCGGTGAATTCGCTCTTCATCAGGTGCGGCGCGCCGATGACGAATTCGCACACTTCCAGGCCGCGGACAACGTCACCCTTGGCGTCTTCGATCGTCTTGCCATGCTCCGAGGAGAGCAGGCGGGCAAGCTCTTCCATATTGTCGTTGAGCAGTTGGACGAACTTCATGAACACGCGGGCACGGCGCTGCGGGTTGGTCGCGGCCCATTTCGGCTGGGCGGCCTTGGCGTTTTCGACGGCGGCGCGCAACTCGTCGACGCTGGCGAGCGCGACTTCCGCCTGGATTTCCCCTGTGGCAGGATTATAGACGGGCTGCTTGCGGCCGCTCGTGCCGGCGACCTGCTTGCCGCCAATGAAATGTCCGATCTGACGCATGGATTTTCCTCCGGTGTTCTGATGGCGCGGAGTGTACGCTTCAATTTGCACAAAGCAATGATCTGGAATAAGCATCCGCTGTGCAAAAATTGAAGTCAAAAGTGTGAAATCGCTGACAGTGGAGACCCGATTTCGATGACAGACGAACGCATTGTGAGAATGGCGGATCTCGAAATCGACGCCGCGCGCCTGGATGATTACCGCGCCTTGCTGGCGCAGGAGATCGAGGCCTCCGTCGCGATCGAGCCTGGCGTGTTGATGCTGCATGCCGTGGCGCTCCGGGATGATCCCTGCAGGATCCGCATCCTCGAAGTCTATGCCAGCCAGTCGGCCTATGAAGCACACCTCAACACGCCGCATTTCCTGAAATACAAGACCGGCACGTCCGGCATGGTGAAATCTCTGCATCTGATCGAGGTCGATGCGATCGCGATGCGTGCCAAACCGGACATGCCTTGATCATTTGGGTTGGAGGGGGTGCTCCGTTATTTAAGTGCATGCTGTCAATGCGATGCCAGCTTTTCCTTCAGGAACTTGACTGTCCGCTCCCAGGCAAGGTCCGCCGCCTTCTTGTCGTAGCGTGCGCTGGACGTGTCGTTGTTGAAGGCATGGTTGGCGCCTTCATAGACAAAGATCTGGAAATCCTTGTGATTGGCCTTGAGCGCCTTCTCGAAAGCCGGGATTCCGTCATTGGTGCGTTTGTCCAGCCCAGCATAGTGCAGCATCAGCGCCGCCTTGATTTTCGGCACGTCGGCGGCGTCGGGCTGCATGCCATAGTAAGCCACTGCCGCCTTGAGGTCGGGCGCGACGACGGCGAGCTGGTTGGCCCAGCCGCCACCCCAGCAGAAGCCGATGACGCCGACATTGCCGTTGCAGCGGTCATGACCCCTGAGGAATTCGACGGCGGCCTGGAGATTGGTGCGGTTGATGTCCGGATTGGACTTCGAGATCATCTCTCGCGCCTTGTCCTCGTCATCGGGTGTGCCGCCCGCGGGTGAAAGCAGGTCCGGCGCCATGGCAAGAAAGCCTTCGAGCGCCAGCCGCCGTGTGACGTCGCGAATATGGTTGTTGAGCCCGCGATTCTCATGGATGACGATGACGGCCGGCGCCCTGGTTGGCGCCGCCTTGGACACGGCGATATAGGCCCTGATGTCGCCCGGCGCACCGCGATAGGTGATGTCCTCGGCTTGCAGTCTTTTGTCGTCGGGGCCGATAATGTCTGCCTTGGCGCTGTCGGCGGCGATCAGCGGCGCAATGGCCGCTGCGGCGGCAGCGGAGCCTGTCAGCATCTGCAACTTGCGCATAAAATCGCGGCGGTCGAGCGTGAGATGTGTATATTCATCATAGGCGTTGATCATCGCCTGTGTGATTTTCGGCTGGTCCATCACCGTTCTCCCGTTGATTTTCAACGGGATTATGCCGCCAGGGCCGTGGCCGCGCCATGACGCCGCGCTGAAAAAGCTCGACCGGCACCATCAAAATAAAGTGATGGAACCGGTCTGCAATCGGAACGTTATGATTGCTTGGCTTTACTGAATACTCCAGCCATGGCTGACATTGATCGATTGACCGGTCAGCGCATTGCTCTCAAATGCGGCGAAGAACAGAGCCGTCTCGGCGACATCGTCGATCGTGGTGAATTCGCCGTCAACTGTCTGGCCGAGCATCACCTTCTTGACCACATCTTCCTCGGAAATGCCGAGCGTCTTTGCCTGTTCGGGAATCTGTTTCTCGACCAGCGGCGTGCGCACGAAGCCGGGGCAGATGACATTGCTGCGAATGCGATAATGGCCGCCTTCCTTGGCGACGGTGCGGGCGAGACCGAGCAGGCCGTGCTTGGCCGTCACATAAGCAGACTTCAATTCGGAAGCCTCCTTGGAATGCACCGAGCCCATATAGATGATCGCGCCGCCGCCCTGCTGCTTCATCAGCGGGAAACAGGCCTTGGTGGTGAGGAAGGCGCCATCGAGATGGATGGCGAGCATCTTCTTCCAGTCGGCAAACGGGAATTCCTCGATCTTGTGGACGATCTGGATGCCGGCATTGGAAACCAGCACGTCGACCCGACCCCATTTCGCCACCACGGCGGCGACGCCCTTGTTGACTTCATCTTCGCTGGTCACGTCCATGGCAATGCCGATCGCCTCGCCAGGACCCATCTTCGTCAGTTCATCGGCCGCAGCATTAGCGGCATCGGCCTTGAGGTCGGCAATGACCACCTTGGCGCCTTCCGCCACATAGAGCTTGGCGATGCCATAGCCGAGCCCGCTGGCAGCACCCGTGACGATGCAGACCTTGTCCTTGAGTTTCATGATCTTCTCCATTCTTCTTCAGCTTCTGGCGGTTTCCCGGCGATGGTCGATCTGGACGAATCCCTCATCGGGAATGATGCGGTTCAGCCATTGCGGCGAATTGAGCGTATCCGTCACGTCGTCATAGCCCGCTTTCCAATGCTCCTCCATCGTGAGCCGGGAAAATTCGTTGTCCATGGAATGGGTCTCGTATTTCTTGCGTCGGTAGATCAGATGCACGGCGGTAACGGCGCCGAGATCTTCGGGCCGGTTCAGGAACAGAAAGTCCTTGTCGTTGCGGAACTCTTCCGGCACCAGGCTCAGAACGCGGGCGAGCGCCTTCTTGTATTTCTGCTTGGTCTTTGCCTCTTGCGTGTTGAGACGCGTGCGGCTCGAATAGCGGATCTCCTTGTCGCGGGCGAGCACATCCGACATATCCTCCGGCATGCGGCCCTCGGCCGAGAACAGATCGACCTGGAAGACGCAGATGTCGTCGGTCGTCTTGCGCTCATCGAGCACCCACTGGAACGGCGTGTTGGAGACCAGGCCGCCGTCCCAATAGAACTTATCGTCGATCTGCACCGGCGGAAAGCCGGGCGGCAGTGCGCCGGAGGCGGCGACGTGGTGGGCGGTGATATGGGTCGGCTTGCGATGTTTCGACGAGGGAAAATTGTCGAAATAATCGAAATTGCCGCTGGCCACCTCGACCGCGCCGAGGCTGAGCCGCACGGCGCGATGATTGATCAGGTCGAAATCGATGAGGTGGTTCAGCGTATCGATCAGGGGCGCAGTGTCGTAATAGCTGATCCGCGCATTGGAATCGGTGAAATATTGCCAGGGTGTCAGCGCCCGCGGCACGTAAAAACCCTGCACCCCGGCAAGCGCGTTGAAATTCGCCGAATACTCGTTGAGCCACTTACGAGCCAGATCGGGCGCGTGGGCCATCAGCGATTTTGGCCCGTCCGACACCATGTCCCAGAAGCTGCGCAGGTTTTCGATGCGCTTGTCTTCCGGACTGCCGGCGATGATCGCCGAATTGATGGCGCCAATAGAGATGCCAGCGATCCATTCCGGCCGGACACCGGCCTTGTGCAGCGCCTCATAGGCGCCGGCCTGATAGGCCCCAAGTGCACCGCCGCCCTGCAGAACGAGGAATTTGCGATCCTTGCCAAGCTTCATGCCGAAAGCCTTTCGTGCTGCACCACATCGGCGAGTAATCCGCCTGGGAAAATATATCTAAGGCCCGGCATTGAGGCGAAATTGTGCAATGCAAAACAACCGAAAGACCGGAAAGATTTTTGTGCTTCCGATGCGGCGTCCAAGGAAAGGGCATGCAGGTGGACGCCAAACGAAAGACGGCACCTGCAAGGGCGCCGTCGATCGGTAATTTGGAGAATTGTCGGAGCCGATGCCGTCGGCGCCGCTCATGCACCGCCGGGATAGTTCGGGCTTTCGCGGGTGATGGTCACGCCATGGGTATGGCTTTCGCGCAGGCCCGCACCGGAAATGCGCACGAAGGTCGCCTTCTCCTGGAAATCCCGAAGGTTCTTGCCGCCGACATAGCCCATGGCGGCGCGCAAGCCGCCGGCGAGCTGGTGCAGGACGCCGGAGGCCGGTCCCTTATACGGCACCTGGCCCTCGATGCCCTCCGGCACCAGTTTCAGCGTGTCGCGCACTTCCGCCTGGAAATAGCGGTCGGCGGAACCGCGCGCCATCGCGCCAACCGAGCCCATGCCGCGATAGGATTTGAACGAGCGGCCCTGGTAGAGATAGGTCTCGCCCGGCGCCTCGTCGGTGCCGGCAAGCAGTGAGCCGATCATACCGGCTGACGCACCGGCGGCGATCGCCTTGGCGAGGTCGCCGGAGAATTTGATGCCGCCATCGGCAATGACGGGGATGTTCTGCTTGCTGGCGACGTCCACCGCGCCCATGATCGCGGCAAGCTGCGGCACGCCGACGCCGGCGACGATGCGGGTGGTGCAGATCGAACCCGGACCGATGCCGACCTTGACGGCATCCGCGCCGGCATCGATCAGCGCCTGGGTCCCGTCCGGCGTCGCGACATTGCCGGCCATGATGCGCAGCGAATTCGACAGCTTCTTGGCGCGGGTCACGGCGTCCAGCACGCGCTGCGAATGCCCGTGTGCGGTGTCGATCACCAGCAGGTCGACGCCGGCATCGATCAGCCGTTCGGCGCGTTCGAAACCGTCATCGCCCACCGAGGTGGCGGCAGCGACACGCAGGCGACCCTGCGCATCCTTCGATGCATGCGGATTGAGCTGCGATTTCTCGATGTCCTTGACGGTGATCAGGCCGATGCAGTGGCCGGCATCGTCGACGACCAGCAGTTTTTCGATACGATGCAGGTGCAGCAACCGCTTCGCATCGCCCTGTTCGACATTCTCCTTGACCGTGACCAGGTTTTCCCGGGTCATCAGCTCATAGACCTTCTGCCCTGGGTCGGAGGCGAAGCGGACGTCGCGGTTGGTGAGGATGCCGACCAACCGGCCGGTGCGGCCCGTGCCCTGGGTCTCAACCACCGGAATGCCGGAAATGCCGTGCGTCTTCATCAGCGACAAAGCCTCGGCAAGGGTGGCATCGGGACCGATGGTCACCGGATTGACCACCATGCCGCTCTCGAATTTCTTCACCTGGCGGACCTGCTCGGCCTGCGCGACGGGATCGAGATTGCGGTGGATGACGCCCATTCCGCCGGCCTGCGCCATGGCGATGGCCAGACGGGCTTCCGTCACCGTGTCCATGGCGGCGGAAAGCAGCGGCAGGTTCAGCTCGATATCGGCCGCGATTTTGGTGGAAATGTCGGTCTGGCCCGGCATGACCTCGGAATGGCCGGGCTGCAGCAGCACGTCGTCAAAGGTAAGCGCCTGAAGGCCGGTGATGGTTTCGATGATGCGCGCCATGCCATGTTCCTTAAATAATGAGTGCCGCCGGTTCGGGCGCGAACCGTGTGCGGAAATACCTTTCGGAAGATGGCGAGGGCTGGTACCACGATCACGGCCTGAAGGGAACAGGCCGGCTCATGAAATTTCAATGAATTTTGCGCAGGGCAGGGATGCAAAGATCGGAGGGAAGGCGGTCGGCATGCGACAGCAATCGCCGACCTTCCTCTTTAAAGGTAGCCAAGTCGAGCGGTTGGAAATCGTCGCTCTCGATGCTGTCGCGCCAGGCTTTCTTCAGGCCGTCTGTGGGAGTGCCATCTTTCATTGTAAGACCTCGCCGTTATTCGACCGGCCGTTCCCGAGGCACAGGCACTTTCTTGAGCGGCGGCACCAGATTCGAGAAATCCTCGATCGAGCGGAAGACGACGGCCGTAACCGGTTCTGTCGGTGAGGCATAGGCGGTCTCGGTGCTTGCCGGCACGTCGCTGGCGGTCGCCACGTCGGCGACGACAGGCCCATGATATTCGGCCGCCGCCATTGATGGCACCGCCTGCTCATTGAGCACCATGGTGCATGCCTTCGGCAGCGCGTTCATCGTCAGATAGGCTGGCTTCACCGGTTTCACCGGCTTGACCTTGGGCTTTTCCGCGACTTTCGGTATTGGCTTCGGTCTCACCCGGTCGAGCCACTGGGCCACCTCCTTGCCGCAGCCGCTGTCCTGCGGCGGGGTAACCTGCGGCGTGCAGGTCGTCGAACCGATGGGGCATTTGATGCGGATGTGGAAATGATAGTCATGGCCGTACATCGGCCTGACCTTCCACAACAGCGTCTTATCGCCGGTCCAGGTGTCGCAGAGCTTCTTCTTGATGCCGGGATTGACGAAGATGCGTTCGACCTCGGGATAGCTCGCCGCCCGCATGATCAGCGCTTCGTGCGGTGCATTGTTCCAGACGCTGTCGTTGACATAGACGCTGTCCTTGCGCAGCATCGAATTCTCCGGAAAGTGGTCGCGTTCGGCATCGCTCAGCATATGGTCCGGCATCGGCGTCAGCCAGATGTCGGCATCGAGGCCGATCTGGTGCGAAGCATGGCCGTTCAGCATCGGGCCGCCACGCGGCTGGGCGATGTCGCCGATCAACAGGCCATTCCAGCCGTCCTTGTCATGGGCGTCGTGCGACAGGCGCTCCAGAAGGCTGATCATTGCCGGATTGCCCCAGCGACGATTGCGCGATGGATGCAGCACCTGCCAGGTCGGGCCATCGGAGGGGATCGCCACGCCGCCCATCAGGCAGCCATTGGCGTAGAAGCCGATCGATTCGGTCGGCCCCACCGTCGGCAATTGCTTGACGCCAAACAGCTTCTTGGCGGGGATGGGATCCTGCGCCACAGCAGGCGCGGCCATGGTGAGACTCAGAATTGAAACGGCGAGCCGGAATAGAAAACTTCTCAACGCTGCTCCCTCTGAATTTCCTGTATTGATCATCGTCCTGCGCGAAACTGATTTGGCCAGACTACTATAATTCGTGAGGATTTGGCGGAAAGCATGGCTTTGCCGAAAAATCTCACTCGCGAATGGCAAATTTGCCACGATCGTTTTTTGACATTAGATCATCAGAGGAATCGCAGTCTGTCGCAAAGGAAGTGAAGATGGGTTTGAGGATGAATGGAAAACATGCGGCACTGTCGGGATTGCTTGCCCTGTCGCTCCTCATTCCCGGCCCCGTCTGGGCAGACAACTGGACCAACGGCGTGTCGGTCATCGGTAAGCTTAAATATCCGCCGGGCTTCAAGCATTTCGATTATGTCAATCCTGACGCGCCGAAGGCGGGGGATTTGCATCTTTCGGCATATGGTACTTTCGATTCGCTCAATCCGGTGGCAGGCAGCAAGGGCAACGTCGAGGGTGCAATCGGCCTGGTTTTCGAGACGCTGATGAAGTCTTCTTCGGACGAAGCGTTTTCGTCATATGGTCTGCTAGCCGAAGCAGTCTCCTATCCCGAGGATTTCTCTTCTGCCTCGTTCCGGCTCAATCCGAAGGCAAAATGGGCCGACGGCCAGCCAGTAACCGTGGATGACGTAATTTATTCCTTGGACAAGGCCAAAGAACTCGACCCGGCCAAGGCCTTCTACTATCAGCATGTTTTAAAGGCCGAGAAGACCGGTGACCGCGAGGTTAAATTCACCTTCGACCAGAAGGGCAATCGGGAATTGCCCAATATCGTTGGCCAGCTGATCATCGTACCGAAGCACTGGTGGGAAGGAGTGGATGCGAATGGCAAGAAGCGCGATGTTGGCGGAACGACCCTGGAACCGGTGATGGGGTCCGGTCCCTACAAGATCGTTGCCATCCGTCCGGGTTCATCGGTCAAGTATGAGTTGCGTGACGACTACTGGGGCAGGGACTTGCCGGTCAACGTCGGCCAGAATAACTTCAGGAGCATCGAATATACCTATTTCGTCGACCGCGACGTCGAGTTCCAGGCGTTCCGCAGCGGCGCCATCGATTATTGGCAGGAAAACAAGGCACAACGCTGGGAGACTCAGTTCAATTTCCCAGCAATGATGCAGGGTAAAATCAAGAGAGAAAAATTCCCGAATGAAGCTCGTGCACAAGGTGTGATGGTTGCCTTCATTCCAAATCTGCGGCGGGACAAATTCAAGGATGAGCGCGTCCGGGAGGCATTGAACGAGGCTTTCGACTTCGAGACGCTGAGGCGCACCATATTTTACGGCTGGTACGAGCGGATCAACTCCTACTTTGCTGGAACAGAACTAGCCTCCAGTGGCTTGCCGATAGGCAAGGAGCTGGAAATTCTCAGCAGTATCAAGGACGAACTGCCGCCGTCCATCTTTACCAAGGAATACAAGAATCCGGTTGGAGGCGACCCGAACAAGGTGCGCAACAACCTTCGACAAGCCGTGGCGTTGTTCAAGCAGGCTGGCTATGAAATCCGCGGCAATAAAATGGTCAATGTCAAAACCGGTGAGCCCTACAGCTTCGAGATCATGCTCAGCTCGAATATCATAGAGCCGGTCGCACTATCGCTGGCCGCCAATCTCAAGCTGATCGGTGTGACGGTCACTATCCGCTCCGTCGACGCTTCGCAATTTGTCCAGCGTGCCCGGACACGTGATTTCGACGTAATGTACAATGCTTGGGGCGAGAGCCTCAACCCGGGCAACGAGCAGGCGGAATACTGGGGTTCAAAGTCGGCTGCGACACCGGGTACGCAAAACTATCTAGGTGTTGCCGATCCCGCGATCGACAAGCTCATTCAGAAGGTAATCTTTTCGGCGGATCGTGACGACCAAGTAGCGGCGGTTCATGCACTGGATCGCGTCTTGCTGCATCACCATTACGTGATACCGAGCTATTTCCGCAGCGAAGATCCCGTCGCTTGGTGGGATAAGTTCGACCGGCCCAAGGAACTGCCGAAATATTCGATCGGCTTCCCGGCGATTTGGTGGATGAAGCAGAAATAGTCCTTGAGCCTGACGAAAGGCTGGTATCCTAGCCGTCGCAGATAGTCCCAATCGACGCGAATCAGCGGTTTTCTGGAGAATCATTTGACAACCGGACAGGCAACGGCATCACGATGCCCCGCAACGCTCATGGACCGGGAGGCCTGATTGGGAGCCTATATCCTTCGGCGCCTGCTGCTGATGATCCCGACGCTTCTGGGAATCATGCTGCTTTCATTCACCATCGTGCAGTTCGCCCCAGGCGGTCCGGTCGAGCAGATCGTCGCCGAACTGACCGGGCAGAATACCGATTCGCTGAATGGCGGCGGCAATGATGTCGGCGTGAACACCAGCTCGAAATATCGCGGTGCTCAGGGTCTTGATCCGGAATTCATCGCCAAGCTCAACAAGCAGTTCGGCTTCGACAAGCCTGCTTGGCAGCGTTTCGGCGAAATGATGTGGAACTATATCCGCTTCGATTTCGGCGAAAGCTTCTTCCGCAACGAAACGGTCATCAACCTGATCAAGGAGAAGATACCGGTATCGATCTCGCTTGGCGTCTGGATCCTGCTGCTTTCTTATGCCATTTCGATCCCGCTCGGTATTCGCAAGGCAGTTCAGGACGGCTCGACCTTCGATGTCTGGACCTCCGGCGTGGTCATCGTCGGCTATGCCATTCCGAGCTTCCTGTTCGGCATCATGCTGATCGTGCTGTTTGCCGGCGGCTCGTTTTTCAACTGGTTTCCACTACGCGGCCTGACCTCCGACAATTTCGACCAGTTGAGTATCGGCGGCAAGATCCTCGACTATCTCTGGCACATTACTCTGCCGGTCGTATCGATGTTGGTCTCGGCATTCGCCACCACCACGCTGCTTACCAAGAATTCCTTCCTCGAAGAGATCCGCAAGCAATATGTGACGACGGCGCGTGCGAAAGGCCTGACGGAGCGACGCGTGCTCTATGGCCACGTCTTTCGCAATGCCATGCTGATCGTCATCGCCGGCTTCCCCGGCGCCTTCATCACCGCCTTCTTCTCCGGCGCACTGCTGATCGAGAATATCTTCTCCCTCGATGGCCTCGGCCGGATGGGCTACGAGGCCGTGATAAAGCGCGACTATCCGATCGTTTTCGGCACGCTCTATATCTTCTCTCTGATGAGCATGTTCCTGACGCTGGCTTCCGACCTGATTTACACATGGGTCGATCCGCGCATCGATTTCGAAAGACGGGATGTCTGAGATGGAGATGCCGATCAGAAAACCGCGCCTGACACCACTCAACGCCCGCCGGCTCGCCAATTTCCGCGCCAACAAGCGCGGCTATTGGTCATTCTGGATTTTCGCCGTCCTGTTCGTGCTCAGCCTGTTCGCTGAATTCATCGCCAACGACCGGCCGATCCTAGTCTCTTACAAAGGCGAGATCCTGATGCCGATCTTCGTCGACTATCAGGAGGACAAGTTCGGCGGTTTCCTAGCCGAAACGGATTTCAAGACCGACTATATCCGTGACGAGATCAACGCCCATGGTTGGATGTTGTGGCCGCCGATTCGTTATTCCTATGACACCGCCAATTCCAACATACCGCATTCGGCACCGACAGAGCCGTTCTGGAGGATGGACGCTAAGGATCGATGTGCCGGCTATCCTGGGAAGGATGCCGATCCCGATTGCACGCTCGGCAATATGAACTGGCTTGGCACCGACAGCCAGGCCCGCGATGTGCTGGCCCGCGTCATCTATGGCTTCCGTATTTCGGTCTTGTTCGGCCTGGCGCTCACTTTGCTGTCGTCGATTATCGGAGTCGGCGCTGGCGCCGTGCAAGGCTATTTCGGCGGCCGGACTGACCTGCTTTTCCAGCGCTTCATCGAAATCTGGTCGTCCATGCCGGAACTCTACATCCTCTTGATCATCGCTGCCGTCCTGCCGTCCGGCTTTTTCATCCTGCTCGGCGTGCTGTTGTTGTTTTCGTGGACACGCCTTGTGGCGGTGGTGCGCGCGGAGTTCCTGCGGGCGCGGAATTTTGAATATGTACGTGCGGCCCGTGCGCTCGGCGTCAACAATGCCACAATCATGTGGCGGCATCTGCTGCCCAACGCCATGGTGGCGACGCTGACGTTCGTGCCGTTCATTCTGTCCAGTTCGATCTCGACACTGACTGCGCTCGACTATCTCAGCCTTGGAATGCCGCCCGGTTCTCCCTCCCTCGGTGAACTGGTCAGCCAGGCCAAGAACAATCTGCAGGCACCCTGGCTCGGCTTCACCGCCTTTTTCACGCTCGCCATTACGCTCTCGCTGCTAATCTTCATCGGCGAAGCAGTGCGCGACGCTTTCGATCCAAGGAAGACCTTCGGATGAGCAGAACTCGCTTTTTCACGGGTTCCAGCTTATCTTCAAGACAAAGCCTTGAGGATTGAATGTCATGAACAAGATCGTGCGCGAACACTATCCGGTTGCGAACCTGCCCGAGGATTTGCGGAAGGAATTTGAAGGTGCCGAGATGGTGACGCTCCAGATACAAGAGGAAAGCGATTTAGTGGAAATCCGCGATTTGTGGTCTGTTCCGATCGAGCAAATCAAGCCGCTTACGCCTCAGCAATTCGAGGCAGCGTTACAGGAAATTCGCAGTTCCGGTCTGCCCAACGTATCCCCGGATGAGTCTGTTAGACGCATTCGCGAACTTCGAGACGAATGGGATAGCGAATGACGGTGTTCGAACGCATCTACCTTGATGCCAATGTGCTTATCGACTTGGCTCAAGATCAGGGTAGGGTGGGTTCGCTTCTGCAATCCATAGTCATAAAGCATCCAAAAGAAGGTAGACACCCGCTTTTCATGACCAGCGAATTGACGTTCGCTGAAGTGTTGGTATGGCCCTACCGGGACAAAGTTGAATCTCTGGCGAAGTTTTATCTTCAGATCCGCTCCGGCAGCTATTGGCTGGATGTCATTCCGGCGTCGTTCACAATGCTTGCAAGAGCTGCCGCTCTTCGAGCGACATTCAAGTCGCTAAAGCTGCCCGATGCCATCCACTTGGGCACGAGCCGAATTGCCAATTGCTCTCATTTTCTCACCAACGATCTGGGGCTGTCGGATATCGCAGAAGCACGGCATCAATTCCGGGAGGAATTGATGCCTCCGGTGAATGTTATTCGTGCGAACATCAACAGCCTGGAGTCGATCCTCGGGGAAATTACATCATGACTGATCCTCTCCTGTCCATCCGCGATCTTTCCGTCGCCTTCCAGCAAGGCGGCAGGACATCGATTGCGGTCGACCATATTTCCTTCGACATCCTGCAGGGCGAAGTCGTGGCGCTGGTGGGTGAATCCGGCTCGGGCAAGTCGGTGACTGCCAACTCCATTCTCAAACTGCTGGCCTATCCCGCGGCCAGTCATCCGTCGGGGCAGATTTTCTTCAAAGGCCAGGACCTGCTCGCCGCAAAGTCTGAGGCCTTGCGGCATGTCCGCGGCAACGACATCACCATGATCTTCCAGGAGCCGATGACCTCGCTCAATCCGTTGCACACGATCGAGCGGCAGATCGCTGAAATCCTGCATCTGCATCAGGCGGTCAACCGGACGGAGGCGCGCAGTCGCGTGATCGAACTCCTGACCCAGGTTGGCATCCGCGACCCGGAAAAGCGGCTATCTGCCTTCCCACATGAACTGTCCGGTGGCCAGCGCCAGCGCGTCATGATCGCTATGGCGCTCGCCAACCGACCGGAGCTTCTGATCGCCGACGAGCCGACGACGGCGCTCGACGTCACGGTGCAGGCGCAAATCCTGGAATTGCTGCGCAAGCTCAAGGCCGAGCATGGCATGTCGATGCTGTTCATCACCCATGACCTCGGCATCGTCCGCAAGATAGCCGATCGGGTCTGCGTCATGACCAAGGGCAAGATCGTCGAGGCTGGTCCGACCGCCGAAATCTTCGCCAATCCGCAGCATCCTTATACGAAGCATCTTCTCGCCGCTGAGCCGAAGGGCGAGCCGCCGGTTACCGATGAGTCCAAACCGATCATCATCGAAAGCCAGGACTTGAAAGTCTGGTTTCCGATCAAGACGGGCTTCCTGCGCAAGATCACCGATTATGTGAAGGCGGTCGATGGCATCGACCTCAAGCTCAAGGCGGGCCAGACGCTCGGCATCGTCGGCGAATCCGGTTCCGGCAAGACGACGCTCGGTCTGGCCCTGACGCGGCTGATTTCGTCCAAGGGACGCATCGCCTTTGTCGGCTCGGATATTCAGAACGCCAGCTTCGCCGAGATGCGGCCGCGCCGTCGGCAAATGCAGGTCGTCTTCCAGGATCCCTATGGATCGCTATCGCCGCGCATGTCGGTGGCCGAGATCATCGGCGAGGGTCTTGGCGTGCATGAGCCGTCAATCTCCGACGAGGAACGCGATCGCCGTGTTTCGGAGGCGCTGACGGAAGTCGGGCTCGACCCGGAAACGCGTCACCGCTATCCGCATGAATTTTCCGGTGGCCAGCGGCAGCGCATCTCCATTGCCCGCGCCATGGTGCTGAAACCGAAATTCGTCATGCTCGACGAACCGACTTCGGCGCTCGACATGAGCGTGCAGGCCCAGGTCGTCGAACTGCTGCGAGACCTGCAGGCCAAGCACGACCTTGCCTACCTGTTCATCAGCCATGACCTCAAGGTGGTCCGGGCACTCGCCAACGAGATCATCGTCATGCGCAACGGCAAGGTCGTCGAGCAAGGCCCATCCAAAGAGTTGTTTTCGGCGCCCAAGGAGGATTATACCAAGGCCCTCCTCGCCGCGGCCTTCAATATCGAGGCCGTCAAGACCGCCGCCGTCCATCAGTGAGTGCCCATGCCTGCCAAAAGCCCGGTTATCGTCGATCTGCGTTTTCATCCCGATCAGGTGCGTGAGGGCCTGAAGCACGCCTTTGCGGGACGCGAGGTGATCAACCGTGCCGATCCGGCGAATGCGGGTCGCGATCTCTCCGGCATCCCCTATGCCGTGCTGTGGAAGCCGCAGGATGATCTCTTCTCCCGCGCCATGGACCTGAAGGTCCTGTTTTCCGGCGGCGCCGGCGTCGATCATGTGCTGACGCTGCCCGGTCTGCCGAGCCTGCCTCTGGTCCGCTTCGTCGACCACACGCTGACGACGCGCATGAGCGAATGGATCGTCATGCAATGCCTGCTGCATCTGCGTCAGCATCTCGCCTATGACCGGCACCAGCGTGCAAAGCTCTGGCGGCCGCTCACCCAGCCCGAAGCCGCCGACATCAATGTCGGCATCATGGGCATGGGCGTGCTGGGTTCGGATGCAGCCCACAAGCTGAAGGCTATGGGCTTCAACGTGCTCGGCTGGTCGAAAAGCGGCAAGGCAATCGACGGTGTGGAAATCTATGCCGCCGATGGTCTCGACGAATTCCTCGGCAAGACAGACATTCTTGTCGGCCTCCTGCCGCTGACACAGGAGACCCGCGACATTTTTGACATGGCGCTGTTCCGCAAGCTGCGCCGCACCGGCGCGCTTGGCGGCCCGGTTTTCGTCAATGCCGGCCGCGGCGGCAGCCAGGTCGAGGCTGATCTCACTGTTGCGCTCACGGACGGCACGCTCAAAGCCGCCTCGCTCGATGTCTTCGAGGCCGAGCCGCTGCCGCTCGACTCGCCTTTCTGGTCGATGCCCAACGTCATCCTGACGCCGCACTGCGCTGCCGATTCCGACACAGCCGCGCTGTTTGCCTATGTCGAGCGTCAGATTGATCGGTTCGAAAGCGGCCAGCCGCTTGAAAATGTCGTGACCCGCGAAGCAGGTTATTAACGACGATCCCAAATCACTGCCTGCGATGAGGCGCGCCGGCTGGCGCATTGCTCGGGAAACTGCGTTTTCCACGCTCGCACCCATGAGCAGACAATTTGACGTAAACGTAAGAGTTACAAATTTCTGTCATAAAGGGCTTGAAGGCGATTTGTTCTTTGATCATGTTCTGATGTGCGCGCGGACCGATTTGCGCGGTCCAGGGAGGAACGCATGAACGTAGTCTCTCCGGCTTCGACCATAGCACTGCCTGGCCGCCCTTGGCTCAAATCCTATCCGAGCGGCATACCGGCGGAGATTGCCCCGCTCGAACATCAAACGCTTGCAGCGCTTTTCGAAGACAGCTGCCGCCGCCACGCCGCCAAGACCGCCTTCATCAGCATGGGCAAGAAGCTGACTTATGCCGGGGTCGATCGCCAATCTGCGAAAGTCGCGGCCTGGCTGCAGTCGAAAGGGCACAAGAAAGGCGATAGGATCGCCGTGATGCTGCCCAATGTACTGCAATATCCCGTTGTCGTGATGGGCATCCTGCGCGCCGGCATGACGGTGGTGAATGTCAACCCACTCTACACGCCGCGCGAGCTCGAACACCAACTCAAGGACTCCGGCGCCGTCGGCCTCTTCGTGCTCGAAAATTTCGCGGTCACCGTGCAGCAGGTGATCGCCCGGACATCGGTGCGCTCCGTGGCGGTTGCCACCATGGGCGACATGCTCGGCCTCAAGGGCCTGCTGGTCAATTATGTCGTCCGCAAGGTGAAGAAACTGGTGCCAGCCTGGTCGCTGCCGGGCCATACGCCGTTCAAGGCGATCCTGGCGCATGACGGCAATTTCCGTAGCGAGGAATTCGGCCTCGATGACATCGCTTTCCTGCAATATACCGGTGGCACGACCGGCGTTTCCAAGGGCGCTATGCTGCTCAACCGCAACGTGCTCGCCAATGCCGTGCAGAGCGGCCTCTTCCTGCAGGCCGCCTACAAGCTGAAAGGCGGCGTGCCCGGCAACATCCTCTACGTCTGCCCTCTGCCGCTCTATCACATCTTCGCGCTCACGGTGAACATGGTCATGGGCATGTCCGAGGGCTCGTCCAACCTCCTGATCGCCAATCCGCGCGACATCCCTGCTTTCGTCAAGGAGCTGGCAAAGTACAAGGTCAATTTCTTCCCCGGCCTGAACACCCTGTTCAACGCGCTGGCCAATAACGAGGATTTCAAGAAGCTCGATTTTTCCAGCTTGATGCTGACGGTGGCGGGCGGCATGGCCTGCCAGCGCGTCGTCGCCGAAAGATGGCAGGCGGTCACCGGCTGCGTCATCCTCGAAGGCTATGGTCTGTCCGAAACCTCGCCGGTCGCCGCTGTCAATCCGCCGGGCACGACGGCTTTCACAGGCACGATCGGCCTGCCGATTCCCTCTACCGAGATCGACATCCGTGACGACGACGGCCACAGCCTGCCGTCGGGAGAAGTGGGAGAGCTTTGTATCCGCGGGCCGCAGGTGATGGCCGGCTACTGGCAGCGCCCGGATGAGACAGCAAAAGTGATGGCGCCGGACGGCTATTTCCGCTCCGGTGACATGGGTTTCATGGATGACCGCGGCTTCTTCAAGATCGTCGACCGCAAGAAGGATATGATCATCGTATCCGGCTTCAACGTCTATCCGAACGAAGTCGAGGAGGTCGTCGCCCAGCATCCCGGCGTGCTCGAAGTCGCCGCCATCGGCATTCCCAACGAGCATTCCGGCGAGGCGGTCAAGATCTTCGTCGTGCGCAAGGACCCGGCGTTGACGGCCGAGATGCTGAAGCAGCATTGCGCGGCGAACCTGACCAATTACAAGCGCCCGCATGCCATCGAATTCCGCGACAGCCTGCCGAAGTCCAATGTCGGCAAAATCCTGCGCAAGGAGCTCCGGCAGTAATTTCCGGCCATTGGCCGATGCGATGTCCAGGCTATCCCGCCTTGGAACAGGCGACGGGAATCATTTGCCGACGAAGGTGTATCTCGCAGCATGTTTGAGGCATGCCGCTGGCGCCACGCGGGAAATTACAATTAGCGGGTAAATTAAGCAAAGAAATATCAACCTGCGCTCATCACCCGCGGATCAATATGCGACATCGGCGTAAACCGCACTTGCAATCTGCGCGCTTGTCGCTCAACACTGAATGAAGATGTGGGAGCGTAAGCATTTTGAACTGGGCGAGTGTCCATGATGACTTCCATGTCAGAAGGACATGAATGCCGAAAGCCGAGCAGATCCTCAGGCGCGCTCCCAAGCAGGAGAGGAGCCGCGAGCGGGTTGATGAAATTCTGGCTGTTGCCAAACGGTTGATAGGGGAAAAGGGCACGGACGCCGTCAAGATGCGCGAGATTGCGGCCCTGGCCGGCGGACCGATATCCTCGGTCTACCAATATTTCCCCAACAAATCCGCCATTGTCGCCACTCTGCACGACCGCTGGTCGAGTGATGTCTATGACATGCTCGAAGACGGTCTCAAGGGCGTTGACAGCCTCGAGACTTTGTTTATCGCCAGCGCGGCGACGCTGAGGCAATATCACCAACGCCTGCTGACCGATTCCGCGATGGTCGATGTCTTGAGTGCGGTCCAGGCAGACAAGACCTTGAACGCTGCCTATATCCAGTCCATTCGAAAGCTGGCGCATCTCTTCTGCGAGGTCGCCCGACCATGGATAGATCCAGTCCGGTTCGATATGTTTAGCCGGCAAACGTTCCTGATGTTCGAACTGGCGCGTGGTGTCGTCCGTCTCGCGCTTGCTGTCGGTGGTTCCGAGGCGGAAGGGATCATGACCGATCACAAGTCAATCATCTATACGTTGCTGATGAACTATGCCCGCCCCAGTTGATTCTCTCCATCCTGACCGATCAACGGCCGGCGCGGCGGCGTGTGAGATCAACCAGCTTTTCGTCGGCGGACGAAGCCAGGCGCAGATCGATGATATCGTCGCGCGTCAATCCGACATCGCGCAGCATATGGTCGTCGAGCTCATCGAGCTGTGCGAGCGTGTTGTGAAAGCGGACCCAGTCGCGCGTGCGCGCAAACGTCTTGGCGCGCTGCAGCAGCGAAAAGGGGACGGGATGGGTTTCGGCAAACATGGCCATAGAGGTAACTCCTTGTCTTGGCGCGCCTTCTAGAGCCGTTCGCGTCACTTGTCTGTTCCTTTCGTAACAAACCTGTCATGCATCTGTCACAAAGCGCGTCGCGATCTCCGGGATTGGCTCCTGGCGCCTTAGCTGTTTGTTTTTCGCATGTCTTTATCCCGAAACCGGTGGCCACTTTCGGGAGACATGCTTTAAAGAAAAAACCCGGCCGGCTGCCTGGGAAAGCAGCGTGACCGGGCAAGAGGCAGGGCGCTTGGCGTAGCCCTGCGGGGAAACTGGGGGGAGCGGGGGCGGGACCCACTCCCTCAGCATGTCCAGGCGCGAGGATGCCCGGGCATGCGGAAAGGAACTAGAACCGTTTCGAACCGCGCAGCGGATTCTGGCGCAACATCACCAGATGCATCGACGGGTCGGCGGTAAACGGCAGCAGCAGCGCAGATTCAACATCGCTGCGTTTCAGGCCGATGTCGGCGAGCTGTGCATCGTCGAAATCGCGCATGTCCTGCACGAGCTTGCGGCCGCGCCACGCTCTTGAAAAACTGGCCGGCCAGCCGAGCAGAGCCCGCCAGGCATTCGACAACAGTTCACCTCTGCCCGCAGCGGCGCTAGCGGGCGCTTGATCCAGCATAGACATTGGTTTCTCCTTGGCCTGACTGGCCAAATTGCATTTGATGGTGCCTTTATGAAAAATAATTATTGATCAGTCCAACGAATGTTTCTAATCATTACTATCAAACTCTCTTATGGGTGTATCCTCATGTMAGCGCCGCTCGATATTGACCAGTTGCAGACCTTCGTCGCCATCGCCGATGCCGGCAGTTTCACCAAGGCGGCGGACCGGGTGTTCAAGACCCAGTCGGCCGTGTCGATGCAGATGCGGCGGCTCGAAGAGCGCATCCGCAAGCCGCTCTTCGTCAAGGACGGCCGCGGCAACCGGCTGACGCCGGAAGGCGAAAAGCTGCTTAACTATGCCCGCCGCATGATCCGCCTCAACAACGAGGCCGTTGCGGCCTTCGATGACAATCGTCTCGAAGGCACGCTGCGCATCGGCACGCCGGACGATTATGCCGACCGTTACATGCCGGAGATCATCCAGCGCTTCGCCCGCTCGCATCCCAATGTCGAGCTTTATATCGTCTGCGAGCCTTCGGTCGACCTGGCCGAGAAGATGGCGCGCGGCGAACTCGACATCGCGCTGGTCACCCACAATCCGCTGGAGCGTGAATCCGAAGTGGTGCGCACGGAGCCGCTCTGCTGGGTCACCTCGGCCAATCATCCGCTGCCGGAGAATGCGCCGGTGCCGCTTGCCGTTGGCCGGCGCGACTGTCAGTGGCGCAGGCTCGCCTGCGCCTCGCTCGATGCCATCGGCCGCGAATATCAGATTCTGTTCACCAGTTGGTCGTCGACTGTCGTGGCGTCGGCCGTGCTTGCTGGCATGGCGGTTTCGGTCCTGCCGGAATCAGCGCTCAGGACCGGCATGAAAGTGCTGGGACAGCCGGATGGTTTTCCGCCGCTGGCGCCGGTGCAGATCGGCATCATGAAGCGCCCCGGCCTGTCGCCATCGCTGACCAATGCTATCACCGCCCATATCAGCGCCTGCCTCGACAACATCACCCCCGTCAGTGTCGAGGACGAACTCGACCGCGACGTCAAGATGTGGCCGCGCATGCCGCGTCTCAAGGCCGGTCATATGCTGCCGGGATGGTAGGACGCGTTTGCGCTTCATCCGGCCGCAATTGGCATGACAAATCTTGAGGGTTAAACTAGTCTGGCGGCAGGTCACGAGCCTGTCGCCTATCCGCATGTCCAATTCTCCCGAGAGTACCCAATGCCCGACCGTTCCTTCACGACAATCGAAAACCAGTGGATCATGCTCAGGGACGGCACTCGCCTTGCCGCCCGCATCTGGATGCCTGATAATGCCGAGAATGATCCGGTGCCGGCCGTGTTCGAATTCCTGCCTTACCGTAAGCGCGATGGAACCAGCCCGCGCGACGAATCCACCTATCCGGTCTTCGCTGCTGCCGGTATCGCCGGCGTTCGCGTCGACATCCGCGGCTCCGGCGAGTCCGATGGCGTCATCGATGGTGAATATACGCCGCTCGAACTTGCCAATGCCTGCGAGTTGATCGAATGGATCGCGGCGCAGACATGGTCGAACGGCTCGGTCGGCATGATGGGCATTTCCTGGGGCGGCTTCAACTGCCTGCAGGTCGCTGCAATGCGGCCAAAACCGCTGAAGGCGGTCATCTCGATCGCCTCGACGGTCGACCGCTATAATGACGACATCCATTACAAGAACGGCACGCATCTGTCCGCCCAGCTTTCCTGGGCCGCGACCATGCTGGCCTATCAGTCGCGCTCGCCCGATAAGGATCTGACCGGCAACCGCTGGAAGGAAATGTGGATGGAACGGCTGGAAAACCAACCTTTCTTCATGGAGGAATGGCTCACGCACCAGCGTCGCGACGCCTTTTGGCAGCACGGCTCGATTGGCGACAATTTCGCCGATGTCGAGATTCCTGCATTGGTGATTGCCGGCTGGGCGGACGGCTATCGCAATACGCCGATCAAGGCTGTCGAAGGCCTGGGACCGAAGGGCAAAGCCATTATCGGCCCTTGGGTGCACAAATATCCACATTTCGCCTGGCCGAAGCCGCGCGCCGATTTTCATAGCGAGGCGATCCGCTGGTGGAACCGCTGGCTGCGCGATGAGCAGAATGGTGCCGAAGATGTTCCGCAGGTCCGCGCTTACATTCTTGACGCGATCCGGCCTGCGCCGCGCCGCGATTTCGATCCGGGCTTCTGGATTGCCAAGAGCGCCTGGACCAGCCCGGAAGCCCAGCACTTCCACGTCGATCCGCATGGCAGGCTGGCGACGGCCGGATCGAGCCGCGGCCATGGCGAGGTCTTCTTGCGCTCGCCCCTTAATACCGGCACGGCCTCCGGCGAATATTTCACACTGAAGCCGGATGCGGAAATGGCCGTCGACCAGCGCAGCGACGATGCCGGCTCGCTGGTCATCGAAACCGCGCCGTTGACGGAGCCGCTTGATTTCCTCGGTATGCCCTCGGTAAAATTGACCGTCTCCTGTGAAGCGGAACTGGCCAATCTTTGCGCCCGCGTTGTCGACATTCATCCGGATGGCACGGCGCAGCGCGTCTCCTTCGGCGTACTCAACCTCGCCCATCGCCAATCGAATGCCGATCCGAAGCCGCTTGTGCCGGGGGAGAAGACGACAATCACGCTGGTGCTCGACGCCTGCGGCTATCGTTTCGAGCCCGGCCACAGACTTCGCCTATCCTTGTCGACCGCCTACTGGCCGATGATCCTGCCGCCGCCGACCGATCCGGGCCTGACGGTGGATCTTGCCACGATCGAACTCGCCATGCCCAAACTCGGCGAGGCCGAGCGGATCGAGATGAAACAGCCCGACAATCCGTCGCCGCTTCCGGAATACATTGAACATGCACCGGGCAAGACGCATCGCTCCGTCACCCGCGAACTCTCGGCCGCCGAGACGCACTATCGCATCCATGAGGATACTGGCCTGCACGAACATCCCGGCACCGGCCTGTCGACCCGGCAATTGCGCGACGAGGTCTGGACGATCGCCGATGGCGACCCGACCTCGATGAGCGGCCGTTCCACCTGGACCTGCGACATGGCGCGGCCGGGCTGGTTCCTGAGGACGATCTCGACGGCAAAGATGTCCTGCACGACAACGGACTGGCATGTCAGCGCCGAGGTGATCGCCTATGAAGGCGACGCGGAAATCTTCCGGAAAACCTGGGATAAGGTCGTCCCGCGCGACATGATGTAGACGACACGGCGGTGTTTTTGGCTCGGTCCGCCGCCACGCGCTTGGCGTCCTCCGCGCCTAATGCCGCCCCACCGCATCACGGTTTCTCTCTGACAAAGCCTTCAGCGCCATGATTGCGCGCTCGGCATCCGCCGCGCCGACAAAGATGTGGTCGTGATAGAAAGCCGCGACCACGTTGGCGCTGATACCATGACGCGTGAGTTCGGCAGCGATGGCTGCGGTCAGCCCAACGGCCTCAAGTGAGGAATGCACTTTAAGGCTGATCTGCCGCATCGGCGCGCTCTTCGGGCAATCGAGTCGGGTGGCGATGACCGCGTCGACGATCAGTGTCAGTCCCTCTTTCTCCATGAAGGTTGCCAGGGCGGCGATATCGCGTTCCAGTTCGGCGCCGGGCGGCAGGGTGCAAAAGACGAACGCACCGGGTTGCAATTCCGGCTCCATGCTGGCGAGCAGTGTTTCAAGGTCGGTAATGCCGGTCATCGCTTGCCTCCGCTATCCCGACAAGAGGTATCGCTTCTTCAGCACGTAAACGCAAATGGGCCTCCGCCTTCCGCGCCGGCGGCTTCATCGATTCTTCTTCGGTATCCAGTGGTGCACCCCAGAAATCCTCGAGGCTGGGGCCGTCCTGCATCTGCCGTCGCCTGAAAAGCGCCTCGAACAATTCGCGAAACCAGACACGGCGACCCATCTTCGTGTACCAGCGCATCGAATGCCGCTGGACAGGATCGCGATGCAAGAGGATGCGGGCAATCGCTTTCGGCCGCGCTTGCATCATCACTTCCACCAGCTTGACGCTGAGCACCAGAAGCAGCGGATGGAAATGGCGCATCTTCAGCACCTGATGCTTGTAGTCCCATTTGCGGATATCGGGTTCGATCACGGTTCGCTCCTTGGCGATCCGAAAAAAAGGCGTCCAGCGATGCGGCGTGACGAACAGCATCTGGATCTGGTCAGGATCGTAAGCCAGCAATTGCCGGAAACCACGCCAGATGTCGGCGAAACGATCCTCCTCGAAGCCGACAACCCAGGTGCCCATGGAAAGGATGCCGTGCTGCCGCAGCAGCTTTACCGCCTCGCGGTCGGTGGACGTGCCGCCGCCCTTGCGGATCAATGCCAGCGTTGCCTCGTCCGTACTCTCCATACCAAGAAGCCAGCGTACGACGCCTGCCTTGCGGTAGAGATGCAGGATATCGGCATCACGGACGATGTCATCGGCCCGGGTCGAGCCGGCGATCTGTACGGGGACATTCTCGGCAATCAGCGCCTCGCAGAATTCCTTCCAGGCCTTCTTGGAAACGGTGGGGTTCTCATCGGCGAGATTGATGAACTCGACGCCCTTTTCCCGGTAAAGCCGGGCAATCTCGGCGGCGAATTTCCTGGGGTCGCGATGGCGCCATCGGGTCCAGAATCCGCGTTGGCCGCAATAATTGCAAAGATGCGGGCAGCCGCGCGAAAACTGCATGACCACGGCGCGTTTGCCGCCCCAATAGCTGTAGAGCCGATGGTCGATCAGCTCCCAGCCGATGCGGTATTGATCGAGGTCGTTGCTTGCCTGGCGTGGCGACGTTGCGACGATGCGCCCTCTCGCATCGCGAAAAGCAATCCCGGAAATGCCGGCGAGCGGCCGGCCC
The DNA here is from genome assembly GCF_056403555.1 of Rhizobium sp. P2_G2. Classification (NCBI taxonomy): domain Bacteria; kingdom Pseudomonadati; phylum Pseudomonadota; class Alphaproteobacteria; order Hyphomicrobiales; family Rhizobiaceae; genus Rhizobium; species Rhizobium sp. P2_G2. The sequence goes on along the minus strand of NZ_JBFUFF010000011.1, from coordinate 26,348 downwards.
GTCTCAAGAGCAGCCATCAGTTCGACCGCGGTTTCCTCACCCTCGCCACGGACAATCGCGTCGATCTCGGCACTTTCGGCGAGCGCCTCGCGCCAATGATAGGTCGGAAACACACCGCCATAGACGATCCAGACGTCAGGCGCCGCCGCCTTGATCTGCTTCATGATCCGCATGGCCGTCGGATGCACGCTGGTCGAGCCCGAATGACCGACAAGTACGGCGTCCGGCCGCGCAGTGAGCGTTTGCCGCACGATTTCGGGGATTGGCATGTCAACGCGGTCGGCGTCGATGAGCCGGACATCATGGCCGGCGTCGATCAGCGGGCCGCCGATCGACAGAAGCCCGAGCGGCGGCAAATGGTCGTCCGGCACGCGGCTGCCGATCGCCGTGTGCGGCGGATTGATCAAGATAATGCGCATGTGTTGTTCTCCCACCCGTTCGCCATTATGGATGGAAACGGATCAGAGCGGAAATACGATCGAAAATGACAATGATTCCGGCGGAATTGCGGGTAAGCGACCTCGAACGCGATTGCGCCACATTGCTGTCGATTTCCTGCTTGCCAAGAGTGTCGATCCGCCGTAACCCCACCGCATGACCTCCAAGACCGATCTTCCCGACCGCGCCGAATTCGCCCATGTGACCGATTGGGTGTTCGATCTCGACAACACGCTCTATCCGCACCATGTCGATCTGTTCGATCAGATCGACCGCAACATGACCGCCTATGTGGCGAAACTGCTGGGGATGGAGGTCGAGGACGCGCGCCGGCTGCAGAAGCAATATTACCACGATCACGGCACCACGCTGCGCGGCCTGATGCATCATCACGGGATCGATCCGGGGGAGTTCCTGGAGGCGGCGCACCGGATCGATTATTCCCTGGTCCCCGCCAGTCCGGAACTCGGCGAGGCAATCAAGGCGCTGCCCGGACGAAAATTCATTTTCACCAACGGTACGGTCAAGCACGCCCAGGCCGCCGCTGGGGCACTCGGCATACTCGACCATTTCGAGGACATTTTCGACATCGTCGCGGCCGACTATGTGCCGAAGCCGGCCAACCAGACCTATGACAAATTCGCCAGCCTGCACCGTGTCGACAGCCGCCGGGCGGCGATGTTCGAGGACCTGCCGCGCAATCTCGCCGTGCCGAAATTGCTCGGCATGAAGACGGTGCTCATCCTGCCTTCTGGCGAGCACAAGCCGCTCGAACGCTGGGAAATCCCCGACGAGGCCGACGACAATATCGATCATATGACCCGCGATCTGACTGGATTCCTGCAGGCAGTTATTTAAGAAATCGCTGAAATGTGAACGGGCCATTCAGCCTGCATTCACCGGCTGATCCTATAAGGGTCACAACTTTGGCGAACGGGCAGGTGCTTTTCGCCGCCCACCGAAGCCATAGGAAACATTGACGACGACGCGCGGGATCGCGCGCATTGCAACGACTTGAGCAATCAAGCGAAAGGCTCCCCCATGAAGACCTCCACCCTGATCGCGGCTGCGATCGCGTCCGTATTTGCGCTGGGCGCCGCCGCGCCGGCACTCGCCGATGCGGCCCCCGTCAAGCATCATCACAAGCATATGCATCGTGTGATGCATCGCGCCGACCTGAACCATGACGGCCGGATCTCGCATGCGGAAATGCGGGCAGCCCTGGCCAAGAGCTTTGCCGTCCTCGATACCAATCATGACGGCGTGCTGAGCAAGTCCGAACTTGCCGACAGCCGCGGCGCCTATAAGGCCTACCGCCAGGAGATCCGCGCCGAGCGCAAGGCCGGCCAGCATGTTGCCGGCGTCATCCGCATTCCCCACCGCGCCCTCAAGCACTTCGCCAGGCTCGACCGCAATCATGACGGTGTGCTGAGCCAGGCCGAGCTCGATCACGTCGCGCGCCATCTGTTCAAGCGCCGCGACCACAATGGTGACGGCTACATTTCCAAGGCAGAGCTCAAGGCGTAAGTATTCTTGAGTGATGCGTGGAGCGACGGCCCGGGAGACCGGGCCGTCAGCGTCAGAGCACGACGTTCGGAGTGTTGTCCCGGTAGAACTCGGTGATGATGTCGCAGGCCTCTGCGGCCGTTTCGACGAAACTCAGCAATTTGACGTCATCGGGGGCGATCGTGCCGAATTCGGCAAGTGCATCGAAGTTGATGACATTGCGCCAGAATTTTTCACCGAACATGATGATCGGCACCGGCGCCATGCGGCCGGTCTGGATCAGCGTCACCGCCTCGAAGAATTCGTCCAACGTGCCGAAGCCGCCTGGGAAGACGACGACCGCCTTGGCGCGCATCATGAAATGCATCTTGCGGATGGCGAAGTAGTGGAAATTGAAGCTCAGGTCCGGCGTCACATAGGGGTTGGGCGCCTGTTCATGCGGCAGCACGATGTTGAGCCCGATCGACGGCGCACCGACTTCGGCGGCGCCGCGATTGCCCGCTTCCATCACGCCCGGCCCGCCACCGGTCACCACCACATATTCATGATAATTATGCTTCGCTGACCATTCCGAGCATAGTCTCGCAAATTGCCGCGCCTCCTCGTAGTAGATCGAGGCGTCTTCGAGATTCTTCCTCTGGGTCTCGTTGCGCGCTGCCCAGGCCTTCTGGCCAGGGGCGGGGATACGTGCACCGCCGAACATCACGACGGTCGAGCGTATGCCGCGCTCGCTGAGGATCATCTCGGCCTTCAACAGTTCGAGCTGCAGCCGGATCGGCCTTAGTTCTTCGCTACAGAGAAAGTCGCTGTCGGCATAGGCGAGGCGATAGGAAGGCGAGAGTGTCTGCGGTGTATCGGGAATGCGTTCGGCACGGCGTTTGGTGGTGCCGCTCGATTCCAGCGGGGTCCAGGCGCCGTCTTTGCGTCGTAATCCGCCGGTTTTGCCCTTTGCCATTGCTTATTCCATCCGCTATAGACCGCCATCAGGCCAGTATGCCCTAGATTAAGGCAGAATAATCCTTCAAAGCTTAAGGAATTCACATGACCGCCAGCGATCTTTCCGCGCTTGAAAAGACCATCGACGCCGCCTTCGAAGCCCGTGACGGCATCTCGACCGCAACCCGCGGCGAAGTGCGCGACGCCGTCGAGGACGCGCTCAACCTGCTCGACAGCGGCAAAGTACGGGTGGCGACGCGCGGCGATGACGGCAGATGGGTGGTGCATCAGTGGCTCAAGAAGGCGGTGCTGCTCTCCTTCCGCCTGCGGCCGATGGAAGTCGTCAAGGGCGGTCCGGGCGAAGCGGTATGGTGGGACAAGGTGCCGTCCAAGTTCGACGGCTGGAGCGCCAATGAATTCGAAAAGGCCGGCTTCCGCGCCGTGCCGAACGCTGTCGTGCGCCGCTCCGCCTATATTGCGCCGGGCGCGGTGCTGATGCCGTCCTTCGTCAATCTCGGCGCCCATGTCGGCGCCAATACTATGGTCGACACCTGGGCGACGGTCGGTTCCTGCGCCCAGATCGGCGCCAATGTGCATCTTTCCGGCGGCGTCGGCATCGGCGGCGTGCTGGAGCCGATGCAGGCCGGCCCGACCATCATCGAGGACAACTGCTTCATCGGCGCCCGCTCGGAAGTGGTCGAGGGCTGCATCGTCCGCGAAGGCTCCGTGCTCGGCATGGGCGTGTTTATCGGCAAGTCGACCCGGATCGTCGATCGCAGCACCGGCGAAATCATGTATGGCGAAGTGCCGCCCTATTCCGTCGTCGTTGCCGGCTCGATGCCGACCACCAGCCTGATGGGCAATGGCCAGGCCGCGCCGAACCTTTATTGCGCCGTGATCGTCAAACGCGTCGACGAGCAGACCCGCTCCAAGACCGGCATCAACGAATTGCTGCGCGACTGAGCGAGACAGCGGCATTGTCAAATCCTGAAATCCCGGCCGCTTGAGCCGGGATTTTTGTTGAATATCTGCGGCTTGTTCTTCGTTATCTCCTCGGTATAGTTCGCCTTGCGGCACAGTGACGGGGGAGKCCTTGGATCGAGTCAGGACATTGTTTTTGACGGCTCTGGCAGCGCTGGTTCCGGCTGTTGTCGCTGCCGACGGGTTGACGGTGCGTTTTCATGATGTCGTCAAGCCCGATGCCGAACTCGAGGCTTTCGTCGCCCGTCTCAAAACACTCGATCCGAAGGACGGCAGGACGGTGAACACACTCTTTGCCAAACGCGTCAAAACATTCCGGCGAAGCCTCGATCCCTTTCAGCCATGGAACAGGACCGCTGACATAGACTCCGACTATCTCAAGGGTGCCGCCGACCTCATGGTCGAGCAGGGCGAACCCGAAGAGGGCAAGCCCACCCCGAATTATCGACCAGATGCGCTGAAGCAGATCGTCCAACAGGTCAGCAGCGGCCAGCCCTTCGGCACCCTGACGGAAATGCCCGGCGCCGTCTGCGCGCCCGCCGAATACGAGGTCAACCGCAAAGCGGCTTCGGCTTTTGCCAAAAAATTCGAACTCGATGCCTACAGCCTGCGTTTTTTCAGCGAGGAGAAATTTCTGTATGCAAGGCCAAACTTGAAAAGCGATCTCGTTGCAGCCGTGCCGCCCTACACAATGATGATGTTTGCCTATGATCCCAAAGCCAGGAATCCTTGGGCGCTCTACGAAAGCTCCGGCGGCGAAAAGGGCTATCTCATGGAGGACATGCCTGTCCTGGGCCTCTCCCAGCACCATGTCTGCTTCGGTAGGGTGAAAGGCGCATACAGGATCGTGGCGCTGTTTGGCTACGGGCTCTGACATGAACGGAATGAATGACAATCCGGGTGTCCGTTGGCTGCTGTTCAGCCCATCCGGCCGCATTGGACGGCACGCCTACCTGTTGTCGGTCCTGCTCTGGCTGATGCTACAAGGTGCCGCAGTCTTCTTGCTTCTGGCTATCGAGAACACGTCCAAGGCCGGCCTGCTGCTCGCGGCACTGGCGCTGGTGATCATCAGCGTCGCCACATTCATCTCCTTCATCATGCTGTCGATCAAGCGGCTGCACGACATGGGTTTCCCCGGCCTTTTCGTGCTGGTCCTCTTCGTTCCCCTCGTCAGTTTCTTTGCTTTTGTCGTCCTGCTGTTCTGGCCGTCAGCCCCGCCGAATGATTTCGGCGAATACCCCGACCGCCCGAAATGACAGCGGTTTTTCCGTGACAGAATTCGGCCAATCCATTATCGATTCCGCCCATGACCACAACTGATCCGATTGAAAATCTTCGTCTCCTGATCCGCTGCCCGTCCGTCACTCCTGCAGAGGGAGGTGCGCTTGGCGCGCTCGAAGCCATGCTCGCACCGATCGGTTTTCGCGTCGATCGCGTGACGGCGACGGAGCCCGGCACGCCCGACATCGAGAACCTCTATGCACGCCTCGGCGACAGTGGTCCGCATCTCGTGTTCGCCGGCCATACCGATGTCGTGCCGGTGGGCGACGAGGCCGCCTGGACGCACCAGCCCTTCGGTGCCGAGATCGCCGATGGCGTGCTCTATGGCCGTGGCGCGGTCGACATGAAGGGCGGCATTGCCTGCTTCGCCGCCGCCGTGGCGCGGCATGTCGACAAGCATGGCAGGCCGAAAGGTTCGATCTCCTTCCTAATCACCGGTGACGAGGAAGGCCCCGCAATCAACGGCACGGTCAAGCTGCTCGAATGGGCATATGGCAGGGGCGAGCGGTGGGACGCTTGCCTCGTCGGCGAGCCGACCAATCCAGACACGCTCGGCGACATGATTAAGATCGGCCGCCGCGGCTCCTTGTCGGGCACGGTCACCGTCCACGGCGTGCAGGGGCACGTCGCCTATCCGCATCTGGCCGACAACCCGGTTCGGGCCGCAGTGATCATGGCCGCCGCCCTGATGGATCCGCCCCTGGATGCCGGAACCGAGAATTTTCAGCCTTCGAACCTGGAAGTCACCGCGGTCGATACCGGCAATCGCGCCACCAATGTCATCCCGGCCAGGGCGAGTTTCGCCTTCAACGTCCGCTTCAACGACAGTTGGACCGTCGAAACCTTGAGCGCGGAAATCCAGCGCCGCCTTGACGCCGCGGCTGCCGATCCACGATTGCGGCAAGGTCGTTTGCCGGCTAAATATGCTCTGACGCTGGCCGAGCGCCCGAGCCACGTGTTCCTGACGCGCGACGACCGGCTGATCGCCTCCATGACCGCGGCGATCGAGGACGCGACCGGCCGCACGCCGAAGCTCTCGACCACGGGCGGCACGTCGGATGCGCGCTATATCAAGGACTATTGCCCGGTCGTCGAATTTGGCCTGGTCGGCCAGACCATGCATATGGTCGACGAATGCGTGCCGGTGGCCGATCTCGAAGCGCTGACCCGAATCTACGAAACCTTTATCGCCCGCTGGTTTGACGATGCCATGGTTTGATGAGATCGGCTATTACCTTTACGGTATCCGGCTGTTGCTGGAAGGCCGGCTCGATGGGCTGAAATGGCTCGATTTTTCCGACCGCGGCTTCTGGCGTTCCTGGTGGGCGCTGGTCTTCTGCCTGCCGCCGATGTTGCTCAGCTGGGCCGCCTTCCGGATCACCTATCTCTCCACCATGCCGGCCGGCGCGTCCACCGGACCCACCTTCATTCTTGGGCTTGCAGTTGTCGATATTTCGAGCTGGATTCTCTGCTATCTGGCGCTGGCCGTCGTTATGACGATTGTCGGCTATGCCGACGTCATCAGGCCGATGATCATCGCCCTCAACTGGCTCAGCATACCCTTGCAGTGGCTGGGGGTCGTCGTTTCGCTGATGCAGGTTTTTGTGCCGCTCGAAACCGAACTCTATGTTCCGATTTCTCTGGGCCTGCTGTTGATTTCGGCGGTGGCCTATTTCCTGGTCATCCGCCAGATCGCCGAGCGCAGGAGCGCGCCCGCGCTCGCCTTCCTGTTGACGCTCGTCGTCGCCAGTCTCTGGGTGACCAACGTCATTGGCGAAATGCTTGGCCTGCCGCTATAGATCGTCGTCGTCTTCGAAACGCAGGAGCGTCGACAGGTCGCCGTAATCGACTTGCATGAAGAACAGTCCTTCGGGCGGCGCCACCGGCCCGCAGCGGGTGCGGTCGCGCGCTTCGAGCGCCATCCGGACATCCTCAGGCGACCATTTGCCGTCGCCGACGAGCTTGAGCGTGCCGGCAAAAGAGCGGATCTGATTGTGCAGAAAACTCTGCGCCGAAGCCCGGATTTCGATCACGTCGCCATTGCGCGTCACATCGACCCGATCCATCGTGCGATTGGGGTTCCTCGCCTGGCAATGCGACGACCGAAACGTGGTGAAGTCGTGATGGCCCACCAGTTCCTGCGCTGCGCGATGCATGCGCTCATGATCGAGCGGCCGCTTCACATGCCAGGCGCGGCCAGCTTCGATAGCGATCGGCGCCCAGCGATTGATGATGCGGTAGAGATAGTGACGCTTGGTGGCCGAAAACCGCGCATCCCAGATGTCCGGCATCTGCTCGGCTTCAACGATGGCGACCCGTTCGTTTTCCAGGGTGAGATGCGCATTGACGGCATTCATCAGCGTCTGCGCTTTCCACTCGCGGCTGAGATCGACATGGCAGACCTGGCCATAGGCGTGCACGCCCGAATCGGTGCGGCCTGCGGCCCGAAGCGAGTAGGTTTCGCCACTCATCGCAAACACGGCCTTCTCGATCGCTTCCTGGACGGATTTGCCATTGTCCTGCCGCTGCCAGCCGACATAGGGCGTGCCGTCATATTCGACGACCATGCGGTAACGCGGCATCAGCAGAACCTCGTGCCGGCAGGCATGGGCGTGCCGCGCAGAAATTCCGCGGCATCGAGCGGCTTGCCGCCGGCCCGCTGCAGGCGCAGTAGCCGGACCGCACCATTTCCGCAGGCGACCGACAACCGGTCGTCAAGCACTGTGCCGGCGTCTCCGGTGCCCTCGGACAGTTCGGAGCGAAGCACCTTGATCCGCTCCTTCTTGCCGCCGATCTCGGCCTCGAACCAGGCGCCGGGGAATGGCGAGAGCCCACGGATGTGATTGTGGACGTTCATACCGCCACGCGAGAAATCGATATGCGATTCTTCCTTGCTGATCTTCGCCGCATAGAGCACACCATCCTCGGCTTGCTGCGAGAGTGGCAAATCGCCGGCCTCGAGCTTTGCCATCGCCTCGACCATCAGCGCAGCTCCGGCCGCGGAGAGCCGGTCGTGCAACTCGCCGGCCGTCATCGCGATTGGGATCGGCACCACCGCGGTCAACGCCACCGGGCCGGTATCCAGCCCCTTATCCATCTTCATCACCATCATTCCGGTCTCGCGGTCGCCGGCCATGATCGCCCGCTGGATCGGCGCAGCGCCACGCCAGCGCGGCAACAGCGAGGCATGGCCATTGTAGCAGCCAAACCGCGTGCCTTCGAGGATCGATGTCGGCAGCAACAGCCCATAAGCGACGACGACTGCGACATCGGCGTTGAATGCGCGGAACCGCGCAACATCTTCGGCCTGTTTGAAATTCACCGGGATCAGGACCGGCAAACCAAGTGCTTCGGCAGCCTGATGTACCGGCGATGGCGTTAGTTCCAGCCCGCGCCGCCCGGCTGGGCGCGGCGGCTGCGAATAGACCGCAACAATCTCATGGCCGGCGTCATGAAGCGCGCGCAATACCGGCACGGAAAAGTCGGGCGTTCCCATGAAGATTATTCTGAGCGGCATCGTCATTCCCAGGATTCGAATTTCACAGCTCTTCAAACGGATTTACGAGGCGAAGATCAAGCCCCTCGAAATCCCTCACATTGCGCGTGGCGAGCGTCGCGCCGTGGAAGAGGCAGATAGCGGCGATCTGGGCGTCCTGAACGGATATTCCGCGCCCGACATTTTCTCGACCTGCCCGTATTCGACCGGCTAGAGCTGCTGCTTCCGGACCAAGCGGCAAAATCCTGGCCACAAAACGTTTGCTGATTAGAGACTCGGTTGCATCCAGCAAGCGCGACGACCTATTACGCAGGAAAATCCGCTCGGCGCCGAACCACATTTCCATCACGCTGGTCGCCGTTAGAAAATGCTCTGACTGATCGCCACGTCTCAGCCAGCCAAGGACCGCAGGGTCTATAGCCGCCTTGATCAACTCGGAAGCGACATTGGTGTCAAGGACGATCATTCGAAGTCTTCGGGTCCCGGTGACCTGGATTCTTCCCTCCAGGCATCGATCGCATCCATCATCTCCTGATGTTCGTCATCGCCGAGCAAGGCATCGGCAAAAGTTCGCCGGAATTGCATATAGGGGTCGTCATCGATCGGGGATCTGTTCTCTTTCTCCACGGCCAGGCCTTTCCTAAGAATATGTTTTGTCTCCTCGGAAAGACTCCGCCCGCTGGCCTTCGCAAGTGCTTGAAGATCTTTTTTCAAGCCTTCAGAAACATTCCGGATCAGAAGATCACTCAAGGTGCGCCTCCTATGATATCACTGATATCATAGTGTGTTGCCGCTCCGGAATCAATGAACCCGGGCTCACGCCCGCATCTTGGCGGCCTTGGTGAATTTGCGGATCACCATTTCGCGCTTCAGCCGGGAAATATGGTCGATGAATAGGACGCCGTTCAGATGGTCGATCTCGTGTTGCAGGCAGGTGGCGAGCACGCCCTCGGCGTCGACCATCTGCTCTTTGCCCTGGAGGTCGATATGCTTGACGCTGATTCTCGCCGGCCGTTCCACTTCGGCGTAGTAATCCGGAATGGACAGGCAGCCTTCCTCATAGATCGAGCGGTCGTCCGAAACCGCCAAAATCTCCGGATTGATGAAAATCTGCGGCTTCTTGTCCTCGCCTTCCTTGGAAAGATCGATGACCAGCATGCGCTTCGGCACGCCAACCTGAATGGCGGCCAGCCCGATGCCGGGCGCGTCATACATGGTCGCCAGCATGTCGTCGGCGAGGCTACGAATATCGTCGTTCACCTGCTCGATCTTGGTCGAGACCTGGCGCAGGACAGGGTCGGGAAGAATGATCAATGGTCTGATGGTCATATCCCCTCCTTATTACAGGCCGAAAACTCTTGCAATATATCTGTAACCGGCTACACAGGGCTATGTTCTCGTTTTGATCTGTTGTCTGCGTGCGAATCTGCTATGGTTTGCCCATGACAACGCAAAGTGCTCTGATGAACACGCCTCTCATGACGATCGCCAACATCCCTGTGACGCTGGGCATGATGCTGTCCGGCGGCGCGCTTGTCATCCTGCTCGTTCTGCTGGCTCTGTTTTTCGCATGGCGCTCAGCCAGCCGCAGGGCAGAACTGGAGGGCGAGGAAGTACGGTTCCGCGCAGTCGAAGCCGAAGCGCGCCTGGCTGAAATCCTTCGGGCGCAGAGCGAGATGCAGGGCCGCATTGCGGCGATGACCGATGTTTTTGGCAGGCGCCAGAATGAATTCAACCAGGCGATCAACCAGCGCATCGACGGCATGACGCATCGCCTCGGTCAGACCATGACCGAACAGACACGGTCGACGCATGAAAATTTGCGTCATCTGCAGGAGCGACTGGCGGTCATCGACACGGCGCAGAACAATATCCAGGCCTTGGCCAAGGATGTCGTCGGCCTGCAGGCGATCCTGTCCAACAAGCAGACACGCGGCGCCTTTGGCCAGTCGCGTATGGAGACCATCGTCGCCGACGGCCTGCCGATGGGCGCCTACGAATTCCAGGCGACGCTTTCCAACGGTGTGCGCCCCGATTGTCTCGTCAAAATGCCCAATGGCCAGCCGTCGCTGGTCATCGACGCCAAATTCCCGCTCGAAGCCTGGAATGCGATCCGCGACGGTGGGCCTGAAGCGATCAAGGCGGCCGGCCAGCAGTTCCGCCGCGACATGGACGTCCACATCCGGGACATTTCCGAAAAATATCTGATCCGCGGCGAGACGCAGGACACCGCCTTCATGTTCGTGCCGTCGGAATCGATCTTCGCCGAAATCCACGAGAATTTCGAGGTGATCGTGCAGAGGGCGCATAAGGCGCGGGTGGTGATCGTCTCGCCCTCGCTGTTGATGCTCTCCATCCAGGTGATCCAGTCGGTCCTTAAGGATCAGCGCATGCGCGAGCAGGCACATTTGATCCAGGGCGAGGTGATCCGGCTGATGGAGGACCTTGGCAGGCTCGACGACCGCGTGCGCAAGCTGCAATCGCATTTCCTCGCCGCGCAGAAGGATGTCGAGCAGATCGTCACTTCGTCCGACAAGCTGGTGAAACGCGGCGAGAAGATCGAAGCCATGGAGTTCGAGGCGAGTGAACCGATCGGGGCTCAGGCCACCGCCGGCCGTTCCGTCGAGAGCCGGACCGGGCAGTTGAAGCTGAGGGTGGTTGACGAAGACTGAGATTCCCTGCGAGATGCGCATGGGAGAAATTTCAGGACCTTGCCATGATCACCGTTCTCGGCTCCATCAATATGGACCTCATCGCCACCGTGTCGCGGTTGCCCAAGCCGGGCGAAACGGTTGCCGGCAGCAATTTCGTCACAGCACCCGGCGGCAAGGGTGCCAACCAGGCGCTCGCAGCGCGCCGTGCCGGCGCTGAAGTCGCGATGGCCGGCGCATGCGGCGAGGACGAGTTTGCCGTGCCGGCGCTGACCTATCTCCGCTATGACGGCGTCAGCCTCGACCGGGTCAAATCCGCCTCCACGGCCACCGGCGTGGCGCTGATCTTCGTCGGCGGCGATGGCGAGAACGTCATCGCTATCGTTCCCGGCGCCAACGGCACGGTCACCACCGAGGATGCGAAGGCGGCGGTGGCAGCGATGAACCGCAACGACATCCTGATGCTGCAGATGGAGATTCCGCCGGCAGCCATCGAGGCAGGCCTGTTGGCGGCACGGGAAAAGGGCGTGACCACGGTCGTCAACATCGCCCCGATCACGCCGGATGCCCGGCGTCTGGCGCAACTCGCCACCATCGTCATCGCCAACGAGACCGAGTTTGAGCTGTTTGCCGGCCGTAGCGGGCTCAGCGACGAGGCACGGGAAGCCGAGATGCTGAGGATCAACAAGGACCATCGCCAGACCATCATCGTCACGCTCGGTGCGGACGGTGTCGTGGCGGCGCGCGAGGGCAAGATCGTTCGGGCCAGGGGGCTGGAGATCGAGCCGGTCGACACGGTCGGGGCAGGGGATACGTTCTGCGGCTATTTCGCCGCCGGGCTCGATCGCGGCCTGAAATTCGAGACCGCGCTGCGGCGCGCGGCTGTCGCCGGCTCGCTTGCCTGCACGAAGGCCGGTGCGCAGCCGTCGATCCCGGTAGCGCACGAAGTCGAGGGGCGTCTGTAGGGCCGCTTGCTGCATTGCGGCAAGTCGCTGGAGAACTGCGTCAAAACGGCCGAATCAGGGCTAATTGTTCGTATACGGTTTTCCGCTAATTTAACGTTTTGCAGATAATCAGAGGGCAATGCCGGATCCCGGCATCGGCCGCGAGACATGTCGGCGGCCGGTGATTGTCGCCACTCACTCTCTCTGAGGCTTTTATGCGCATGCTTGCTCCGAAATCCCTGGCCACGAAACTGCTGCTTGTCACCGGCAGCACGGTCGCCATTCTTCTGCTCGGCTCCAGCTTTTTCCAGATCTCGCAGACGCGCGACCGCGTGCAGTCTCTGATCTCGGCCCAGGCGGAAACCGAAGCCAAATCGATTGCCTCCTCGGTGGCGGCGGATGTCGGCGCGCTTGCCAGCGCGGCCCGCACGATGGCGGGCGTCATTTCCCACGGCCACGAAATGGGCAATCTCGACCGCAAGGCGGTCATCGCCGTCCTCAAGACCAATCTCGAACAGCAGCCGTCGGCTTTCGGCTCCTGGTTCGCCGAAGCGCCGAAGGCTTTCGATACGTTGCAGGACACGGCGAAAAACAAGTTGGAGCTCGGCGGCAACAAGAAGGGCATCTTCGATCCCTACTGGACGAAGGGCGAGAACGATGAGGCGACCTTCAGCACCTTCGATGAGGATTACGGCGCCGAATGGTATGCGACATCCGCGAATGCGCTGAAGGGCTCGATCACCAAGCCTTATGAGGCCAATGTGCGCGACGGCAAGGTGGCAATGAGCTCGATCAGCTATCCGGTGATCGAGAAGGGCAAGCTCGTCGGTGTCACCGGCGTGGACGTGTCGCTGACCATGCTTGCCAAGAGCCTTTCGACGCTGACCCCGTTCGGCACCGGCAAAGTGATGTTGTTGTCGCAGGACGGCAAATGGCTGGTCGGCCCGACCGCTGCCCAGATGATGAAGGCCTATGATGGCGCCGAGCCCGGCAAGATCAAGGAAACGCTCGACAGCGGCCAGGCGCTTTCCATTCCCGACCTCAAGAACGCCAATGGCGAAGCCTTCAGCCGCCTCGTCTACCCGTTCAAGCTACCCGATCTCAATGTCAGCTGGGTCCTGTTGATCGATGTTCCCGAGGCGGCGCTGGCCGGTCCGGTGCAGGACCAGACGATGATGATGGTCGTCGCCGGTCTGGTTCTGCTCGTCGCGGTGCTCGGCGGCCTGTGGTTGGCGGCCCGCAAGTTCGTGCAGAAGCCGATCGAAGCGCTGATTGCCGATGTCGGCAAGCTGAGCTCGGGCGACTATGACGCCGTCGTCTCCGGCCAGGCCAACCGGGACGAAACCGGCGCCGTGGCGCGCGCGCTGGAAGGTTTCCGCCACAAGCTCGCCGACTCCGTGCGCATCGAGCAAGAGGCCGGCCGTGCCCGCCAGGCGAGCGAGTCCGAGCGTCAGCAGAACGAAAGCGAACGCGCCGAAGGCGTCCGCACCCAGCAGTTCATCGTCGCCGAAGTTGGCCGCGCGCTGGAAAAACTGTCGAGCGGCGATCTCGCCTTCCGCATCGACGCGGATTTCCCGGGCGAATATCGCAGCCTGAAGTGCAATTTCAACAGCGCGCTCGAAAGCCTCGAAGAGACCGTCCGCATGGTCAACTCCGCCGTCGTCGCCATCGGCAACGGCACCGGCGAAATCAGTGCCAGCGCCAATGATCTCTCCAAGCGCACGGAACAGCAGGCGGCCCAGCTCGAAGAGACGGCGGCTGCGCTCAACGAGCTCACCGAGCAGGTGCATTCGAGCGCCGAGAATGCCAAGACGGCAGCCAATGCCGTGCAGAGCGCCAGCGATGACGCGGAGAAATCCGGCAATATCGTCCAGCGCGCCATCCAGGCGATGCAGGGCATCGAAAAATCATCGGGCCAGATCACCAACATTATCAGCGTGATCGACGAAATCGCCTTCCAGACCAATCTGCTGGCGCTCAACGCCGGTGTCGAAGCCGCCCGCGCCGGCGAGGCCGGCAAGGGTTTTGCGGTCGTTGCCCAGGAAGTGCGTGAACTCGCCCAGCGTTCTGCCACCGCCGCCAAGGAGATCAAGGCGCTGATCAGCACGTCCGAAGCGCAGGTCAACGACGGTGTCAGCCTCGTCGCCCAGACCGGCGAGACGCTGCAGGCGATCGCCTCGCAGGTCATGCAGATCAATGGGCTGATCCGGATGATCTCGGTCTCGGCCAACGAACAGGCCACTGGCCTGCGCGAGATGAACTCGGCTATGCATCACATGGACCAGGTCACCCAGCAGAATGCAGCCATGGTCGAGGAGACCACCGCGGCTTCGATGTCGCTCAGCGACGAGGCGACGAACCTGCGCACGCTCGTTGGCCGGTTCCGGACCTCCGAGCCGGTTGGCACGCATCACCTGCGGGCCATGGCTGGCCGTATGCGGGCCTGATCCGAGTTGCGCCGCCCGCTCCCCGGGGGCGGCGCCCTCAAGCTTTTTTAACTATTGCGTCAAGCGATCCTGAGGCCCTCCTGGCTCTGCTCGTCCGGCTGCATCACAGCCGTGACACACGCTCCGTCAGCAGGTCGAAGAACCCCTGCGCATCAATATCCTTCAGCACGAGCGCATTCTTCGGCCGGTCGGTGACGCGCCACCAGTCGACCACGGTCATGCCGAGCGTCAGTTCGGAATTCACCTCGATCTCGACATTGCAGTCGCGTCCGGCGAACAGGTCCGGCTTCAGCAGGTAGGCGATGACTGTCGGGTCGTGCAGCGGCCCGCCATCGGAGCCGTATTTCTCGATGTCGAAGCGCTCGAAGAAATCGAGCATCTGCGCCAGCGCCACCGCTGCACGGCTGCCGATGGCGCGGATCTTCTCGATGCGCGATTTCAGCGTCAGCACCTTGTGCGTCAGGTCGAGCGGGATCATCACCAAAGGCGCGCCGCACTTGAAGACGATCTCGGCGGCCTCCGGGTCGACATAGATGTTGAATTCAGCCGCGGGCGTGATGTTGCCGACCTCGAAATAGGCCCCGCCCATCATCACGATTTGCTGGATCCGGCCGGCAATGTCGGGCGCGCGCACCAGTGCAGTCGCGACATTGGTAAGCGGGCCGAGGGTGCAGAGCGTCACCGTTCCCGCGGGCTCGCGACGCAGCGTTTCGATGATGAAATCCACCCCGTTCTGGGCCTGCAGCGGCATGGTCGGCTCGAACAGTTCCGGGCCATCGAGGCCGGTCTGGCCATGGACGTGCTCGGCCGAGACCGGATTGCGCTTGAGTGGCCGGTCGGTCCCGGCAAACACTTTGACATCCGGCCGCCCGGCGAACTCGCAGACGATGCGGGCATTGGTCGATGTGCGCTGCACCGAGACATTGCCGGCCAGCGTCGTGATCCCCAGCACATCGAGTTCTTCCGGCGAGCCGAGCGCCAGCATGATAGCGGCAGCGTCATCCTGGCCGGGGTCTGTGTCGATAATGATCTTGCGCAGCACAGCCATGTTTTGAAAACCTCGTCTGATTCTAATGCCTTGCCGGTAAATTGCTGGCGACTATGGTCTGGCGCTGCGGCATGCGCAAGCGTCTTGCAAGTCTTTCGCATTCGCACCATATACGGGGAACCGGAGTGCTTCCTTATGAAGGCTCGGTGATTGTCGCTTGCAGCCAAGGACATGGATTGAGATGACCCGAGTTACGCCCTTTGCCAGCCCGCTTCTGCTGGGCTTCGATGCGATGGAAAAGACGCTGGAGCGTCTTGCCAAGAGCAACGATGGTTATCCGCCCTACAATATCGAAAGGCTGAAGGCCGAACCTGAGCTCGGAGAACCCGAGCGGCTCAGGATCACGCTTGCGGTTGCCGGTTTTGCCGATGAAGACCTCGATGTCACCACGGAAGAAAACCAGCTCCTCATCCGCGGCCGCCAGTCCGACCAGGGCGAAAGGGAATATCTTCACCGCGGCATTGCCTCACGCCAATTCCAACGCTGCTTCGTGCTGGCCGACGGGATGAAGGTGACCGGCGCAATCCTCAAGAACGGATTGCTGTCTGTCGATCTCATTCGGCCCGAGCCAGAGAAGATGGTGAGAAAAATTAACATTTCCGTTTCAGAGTAACGAAGCGGGGAGATTCCCCGTGCGTCTACCGAAATGAAGTAGGAGGCATGACATGACCGCGAGAGCTAGTCTCGACCGTTTGACCCGCAACGAATTCGAGCATCTGGGAGCCGGCAAGCTCGGCTATATCCGCAAGATGCGTTCCGAGGACGTTTCGCGCGTGTTCCCTGAAGCGCCGGCGCTCAATCCGGGTATTGACCTCTGGGCCCTGTTCGGCGCCGATGGCACCCCGATTCTGCTGACCGACAACCGCTCGTCGACCTATTTCAAGGCCGCCGAGGACGATCTGACGACGGTAGCGCTGCATTAAGCGCATTGCCATCTGGCTTCTGTTCGGGCGGAACGCACGGAAGTCTCGGCCGTTCCGAAAAGGCTGCAGCAGATGCGCAGAATACCGCCATTCAAGCTGCAGTTCGTGCCGTTGAACGAAGAGGCCGCCAGCCTGCCCGGATTCGAATGGGCGGGTGGTGATATCGGCGAAAGAAGCAAGCTCGGCGGAGAGCCTGACTTCATCCAGGGCGATGAGACACCTGTCTGCCCGCTTTGCCGCAGCAAAATGACTTTCTATGCGCAACTTGATTCGGTCAGCGATGACGTCATGCTGGCGGACTGCGGCATGATCTATGTGTTTGCCTGTTTTGATTGCCTGGAAACAGCAGCGATCTTGCAAAGCCATTGACGGTAGTGTCGCTGCCTCCCCGAAAATCAGATAGGGAAGGCATATGCTGCCGTTGCGCTCCGGCCTCAGATGACCAAGGCGCGATAACATCGGGGGATCGGCTTCCATGGCATTTCGCGACGACGATCTTGAAATCTTTGAAAAATCCGGCCCGACGCCGCTGCCACATGGCGGGCTGCACGGCTATGTCGAGCGTGAAGGCGCGCGGATCTGGTATATATCCTTCGGCACCGGCCCGGCCGTCATCCTGCTGCACGGGGGTAATGGTAATGCCGGCAACTGGGGCTACCAAGTCACGTCTCTGATCGAGGCCGGTTACAACACCATCCTGATCGACAGCCGCGGCCACGGCAGAAGCACGCGTGACAACCGGCCCTATTCCTACGTTTTGATGGGCGACGATGTCTTGGCAGTGATGGACGCCTTGCAGGTGCGATCGGCCGCGATTGTTGGCTGGAGCGACGGGGCCTGCACCGGTCTCGTCCTTGCCCACAGGCATCCGGGTCGCATTGCTGGCGTCTTCTATTTCGCCTGCAACATGGACAATTCAGGCACGCTGCCGTTCGAAATGACCCCGCTGATCGGTCGCTGTCTCTCCCGTCACAAACAGGACTATGCGGCTTTGTCGCCCACGCCGGACGGTTTCGATGCGATGATGCAGGCCGTCGGCGCGATGCAGAGCACCCAGCCGAACTATTCGGCAGCTGATCTGGCGGAAATCCGTGTGCCGGTGACGGTCGTGCAGGCCGAGCGGGACGAATTTATCCGGCACGAGCATGCCGAATATCTTGCGGGGGCCATTGCCGGCGCGAAGTTCAAGCTCCTGAAGGACGTCAGCCATTTCGCGCCGGTGCAGAGGCCAGACGAATTTACCAAGGCAATTCTGGACTTCCTGGAAACGATATTCCCCGGCTGATGTGGCAGACCGAGATTCACCGCTTCCTGAACGTCAGGTAGGCGGAGGAACGCCCCTCGCGCCGGGCCTTTGCCTCATAGCGCGTGCTCGGCCAATCCGGATAGGGCGCCAGCCAATCGCTGGCGTTCTTCGCCACCCATTCAAATCCGCCATGACGATCGACATGCTGCAGCGTCCAGTTGACATAGGTGTCGATGTCGGAAGCGAAGCAGAACAGGCCACCAGACTTCAGCACCCGATGGAAGCGCTTGAGGTTGACATTCGAGACGAACCGTCGCTTCCAGTGCCGCTTCTTCGGCCAGGGATCGGGATAGAGCAGGTCGATCTGGTCCACCGATGCCTCCGGCAGCCAGTCTAGCACCACTGTCGCATCATCATCATGGACGCGGATATTTTTCAGGTCGAGCGCTTCGACCTTCCCCAGCAGCTTTGCCATGGAATTGACGAAGGGCTCGACGCCGATAAAGCCGGTCGAGGGCGATCCGGTCGCGCGGTGCACCAGATGTTCGCCGCCGCCAAAGCCGATTTCCAACCGGATCGTGTCGACAGGCACCGGGTAGAGCGAGGCGAGATCGGATGGCGCCGGGTTCCTGAGATCGAGCCTCAGCCCGGCAAGCCCCTCGCCCATCAGCTTCGACTGATGTTCGCGCAGCGCCTTGCCTTTGCGGCGACCGAAAAACGCTTCGGTGGAGCGCGATTTCCGCACTCCACCGAGATTGTCTTCAGAATGTTCGTCGTCCTGGCTCACGCCGCCAGCGCTTCCTTGAGCGACTTGACGAGGTCGACCTTTTCCCAGGAGAACGAGCCGTCGCGGCCGGCCTTGCGGCCGAAATGGCCGTAGGACGACGTCTTGGCATAGATCGGCTTGTTGAGGTTGAGGTGCCGGCGGATGCCCGACGGCGACAGGTCGATCACCTTGCGGATCGCCGCCTCGACCTGGTCCTCGGTGACCTTCTTGCCGGTGCCGTGCAGATCGACATAGATCGACAGCGGCTGGGCGACGCCGATGGCGTAGGAAAGCTGGATCGTGCACTTCTCGGCAAGGCCGGCCGCCACGACGTTCTTGGCAAGGTAGCGGGCGACATAGGCTGCCGAACGGTCGACCTTGGTCGTGTCCTTGCCGGAGAACGCACCGCCGCCATGCGGGGCAGCACCGCCATACGTGTCGACGATGATCTTGCGGCCGGTCAGGCCGGCGTCGCCGTCCGGACCACCGATGACGAACTTGCCGGTCGGGTTGATGTACCAGTTGGCGTCCTTGGCGATCGGCAGGTCGCCGAGGGCCTGGCGGATATAGGGCTCGACGACCGAGCGGACCTTCTGCGAATCCCAGTTCGCATCGAGATGCTGGGTCGACAGCACGATCGAGGTGACCTCGGCCGGCTTGCCGTCGGCATAGCGGACGGTGACCTGGCTCTTGGCGTCGGGGCCGAGCTTGCCGGCATCGCCTTCGCCCTTGCGGCGGGCTTCGGAGAGCAGTTGCAGGATGCGATGCGCATAGTAGATCGGCGCCGGCATCAGGTCGGGCGTCTCGTTGCAGGCATAACCGAACATGATGCCCTGGTCGCCCGCGCCTTCTTCGCCCTGCTGGTCGGAGGCGTTGTCGACGCCCTGGGCGATGTCGGCGGACTGCGGATGCAGGAGCACGTCGATCTTGGCGGTCTTCCAATGGAAGCCGGACTGTTCGTAGCCGATGTCGCGAATGGCCTTACGCGCCGCGGATTTGAACTTCGAGGGGTTGATCAGCGGATGGCCGGCCGCGTCATGCATGACCGCGCCGCCCTTGTCCTTCTTGAGTAGCGTGTCGGGGACGCGCACTTCACCGGCAATAACGACACGATTGGTGGTGGCAAGCGTCTCGCAGGCGATGCGGACCGTCCAGGGATCGACACCCGTCTTCGCCGCTTCGCGGTAGACCAGATCGACGATTTCATCGGAGATACGGTCGCAAACCTTGTCCGGATGACCTTCCGAAACCGATTCGCTGGTGAAAAGATAGCTGGAACGCATTCGGGAATTCCCCTCAATGAAAAGACCGACGCATGTCTAGTGAGTTCGTCGTCAAAAGACAAGCGCAGAAAGACATAAATATATCCTTATATGCGCCGATTTCCTGCAAAAAATGCGGCTTTTTGGCCACTTCAGACATCCAATTGGCAAGCGCCTTCATCGCCGGTGTCGGTACGCGGAGCTTGAGCCGCGTGAGCTGACAGCTGCCGTTGGAGATATTTGCGGGAAATGGCTGCACGATGGCGCCAGCTGCCCTCGGGATGCCAGGGCAATATCGATCGCACGCGACCGCTCGCCTGGTTTGTCGGCTGGGGGTAAAAAGGGCAATTGGGAAATTGTCTACGCGCGGCTGCGCATCGGCACAAAGAATCCAACAGTCTCCCGAGCCTGTTGCTCGGAAGCGATTTCCTGAAGGAATTGCCGGATCTCGTAAAGAAATAGGCGGCGTCAGCTGCCCGGTTGCGAGCCCGTTGCCATAGGGCTCGCAATCGCTGCGATGAGGCGGGTTATTCGGCCTCGGCGTCGGCGGCGAGCGCTTTGACGAGATCGACGATCTTACGGCGGACCTTCTGGTCGTTGATCTTGACGAAGGCGCGATTGAGCTGCAAGCCTTCGGAAGACGACAGGAAATCCACGACATAGTTGGAAGAGGAGGCTTCGGCCATGCCAGCAGGCGTGTTGGCAGGGTTGCCGTCGGGCGCGTCCTCGAAGAAGAAGGAAACAGGCACGTTGAGAATAGTAGAGATCGCCTGCAGGCGGCTCGCACCAACGCGGTTCGTACCCTTCTCGTACTTCTGAATCTGCTGGAATGTGATGCCAAGGGCTTCCCCAAGCTTTTCCTGGCTCATTCCAAGCATAGTACGGCGAAGGCGGATCCGACTGCCCACGTGGATGTCGATGGGGTTCGGTTTTTTCTTGTTTTCGATCATTTTCGTTTCCTGTTGATAGGGACCGCGCGAGCCTGTGTTCGGATCGTTGAAGATCGCAAACGCAGCGTTGCATGACGCCATACAGCGCTGTTTCACTCCCGCGCGGACGGTTCGCAAAATCACTATGCATTTTTAGGGGTTTTTGGTCAATTCGTATTAAATATAAAACTCATGCGCGCAAAAAATGCAATCAATAGCGCCAAAGCTTCCAACAACCCGAAGTACAGTGTCCTGCTTGCGCTGTCCGAAATCGGAACAATTTTGCCCGGCAAAGGCACATCGATGTAACCTTTCGCCTGAAAGTTCAGCCCTAAAATGATTTGGCCGCGGGCATCGATAACGGCGGAAATGCCGCTATTCGAGTTGCGAATCACCGGCAGGCCCGTCTCGACGGCGCGCAGCCGCGCCTGAAAGAAGTGCTGCCATGGCCCCGGCGTGTAGCCGAACCAACCGTCATTGGTGATATTGACGATGGCGTCGGCTTTTTCCGCAATTTCAGCCGTTTCATCCGGGAAGATGACCTCATAGCAGACGAGCGGCAGAAGTTTGGTGCCGTCGGGCATGACCAGAAGCTGATGCTGCGCCGCGGCGCTGTAGCCACCCGGGATCTGGGCCGCGATCGATTTCAGGCCGATCCTGTTCCAGAAATTTTCCAGCGGCAGATATTCGCCAAACGGCACGAGATGCACCTTGTCGGCGGCGCCGATGATCTGTCCCTGGGAATCGATGACATAGACGGAATTGTAATAGCGCGGCGCCTGAGTTGCTCCGTCATTTTCCATGCGGACGGCGCCGGCGATCATGATCTGACCGTCCTCGAGCACATCGGCGATCCTGACCAACGCATCGGGGTTCTGCGTCAGGATGAAGGGGATCGAGGTTTCCGGCCAGACGATATAGTCGGGACGACGGCTGTCCTTGGCGGCCGCAGCCTTGGTCAGCGTAAGATGCTCCTCGAAAATGGCGATACGCTGGCTGTCGTCGAGCTTGGCCGACTGGTCGATCACCGGCTGGACAAGGCGGACGATATGGGGATGTTCGGGCGCCTTGGCCGGCTCGGCGATATTGAGCGCATAAAAGCCGTAACCGAGATGGGCGCCGAACAGGAGAACCGCGATCGTCATCCCGATGCCGGCGCCGCGGCCGGTCGCGATCAATGCGGGCGTGGCGAAAACCAGCACCGCTAACATGTTCATCGAATGGCTGCCGACCACGGCCAGCGACTGCATCATCAGCGGAAAGGGCATCATGCCCTGGCCGATCACATTCCAGGGAAAGCCGGTCAGCAGCATGCCGCGCAGCCATTCGACCAGCCCGAACGCCGCGGCCAGTGCCAGGATGCGGCCATAACCATCGACCCAGAACAGGCGGGCAAGGGCAGTCGCCAGGCCGTAATAGATTGCCAGAACGGCCGGCAGGCCAAGCACAGCCAGCGGCAGCGCCCAGGCGAATTCGTCGGCTTCGACGAGGAGTGAACTGCCGGTCCACCATAGTCCTGCGACGAAATAGCCCAGCCCGAAAGCCCAGCCGGTGACGAAAGCGGGCAGCATGCGGGCGACAACCATGCGGTCCGGATCGCCCGAAGCGCCATCGAGCAGCCATACGAGGATCGAAAGGGAGATGAAGCCCACGACAAAAATGCCGAACGGCGGCAGCATCAGGGCGGCGAAGGCGCCGCTGAGCAAGGCGATCAAGAGCCGTTTCCAGCCCGAACTCAGCGTCACATACGCCGCAAGCCGCTCCATGCCGCCCTTCCCACTATCGCGAATCACCCGGTGGGGCGGAGTTTTGCAGGAATTCAGGCCGTTTGTCGCCAAATCTCCGGCAGCACCTTGAGCCGGGCTTAACCATGATTGCAGTCACGATAGCAACGCATTGTATCGTGAAGCTTGCCGGCTATCGAATAGGCATTGATCGCACCCGGCAATCGCGATACGCGGATTTGCATGTGGCGGCTCCGGTTTCGCGCCTGGGCCGCCGGTCAGGTCAGGTATTTTGGAGAACAGCAAATGACGAACAGCCTCATCGTCCCGGTCATTCTCGCCGGCGGCAAGGGTACGCGGCTCTGGCCGATGTCGCGCAGCGCCCGGCCCAAGCAGTTCCTTGAACTGACCGGCGATCTCAGCCTGTTCCAGCTGACGCTGAAGCGGCTCGATGATCCCAGCCGCTACGACAAGCCGATCGTGGTCACCAATTCGGAATATCGCTTCCTCGTCGCCGAACAGGCACAGGAGGCGGGCATCGAACTCGCGGCCGTCGTTCTGGAGCCGATTGCTCGCAACACCGCAGCGGCAATTGCCGCCGCATCGCTGATCGCCGCCAAGGACGGGCCGCGCCTGGTCCATGTGCTCGCCTCCGACCACAATATTCGTGTCGATGCCGCTTATGTAAAAGCGATCGACACCGCCGCCGCGGCGGCAAGGGCAGGGCGGCTCGCGACCTTCGGCATCACGCCGACCGCGCCGGCGACCGGTTTCGGCTATGTCGAGGCCGGCGAGGCCGAGCCGAGCGGCGCCCACCATGTCAAGCGTTTCGTCGAGAAGCCGAACGAAGAGCGCGCCCGCGAAATGATCGCTCAGGGCAATTACTACTGGAACTCCGGCATGTTCCTGTTCGATTCTGAAGTCTTCCTGTCCGAATGCCGCATGCTCGCCCCGGCAGTTCTCGATGCCGCCGAGGCGGCCGTCGCGGTGGCCAAGTCCGACCTCGATTTCACCCGCCTTGGCGAGAAGGAGTTTTCCCAGTCGCCGGATATATCGGTCGATTATGCCATTTTCGAAAAAACCACGCTGGCTTCGGTCGTGCCCTCGCCGATCCAATGGTCTGACCTGGGCGCCTGGGATGCGGTCTGGAAGGAAAGCGAATGCGATGCCGACGGCAATGTCACTCGCGGGCCGGTCAACCTCTATAATTCGAAAAACTCCTTCGTCCTTTCCGAGGGCGCGCATGTCGCGGTCAACGGCGTCGAGGATGCGGTGGTCATCGTCTCCGAGGACGCGGTCTATGTCGGCCGCCTGACGGAGGCACAGGATGTCGGCCGCGTCGTCAAGGATTTGATGAAGAGCCCCAAGACCGCCAAGCTGACCGAGGAGCATCGGACGAGCTACCGCCCCTGGGGCGGCTTCTCCTCGGTGCTGATGGGCGAGCGCTTCCAGGTGAAGCGGCTGTTCGTCAAGCCGGGCAAGCAGCTGTCGTTGCAGCGCCATTATCACCGTTCCGAACATTGGATCGTCGTGCGCGGCACCGCCCAGGTGCAGATCGGCGACGACAAGCAGATGCTGACGGAAAACGAGTCGATTTATATCCCGCAGGGCGCGATCCACCGTCTTTCCAATCCAGGCAAGATCCTGCTGGAACTCGTCGAAGTGCAGACCGGCTCCTATCTCGGTGAGGACGATATCGTCCGCCTGGAGGACACATTCGGGCGGATTTGACGCCAATCTCTGAGGTGCCCGCCCGTCACGGAACCTTTACATTGCTCTCCCGTTGACTAACCGCACGCCCGCGAGGGTCGCGGGCACAACACCAGGGAGATTTTCATGGGTGCGACAGCAGATCGTGTGAAGGGTGCAACCAACCAGGCCGTCGGCAAAGGCAAACAGGCCGTTGGCCGCGCGACCGACAGCCCGAAGATGGAAGCCGAAGGCGCAGGCCAGGAGCTCAAGGGCAAGGTCCAGTCGGCTGCCGGCAAGGCCAAGGATGGCCTGAAAAAGGCGATCGACAAGGCCTGATCCTGTTCGCCATGCGGCGTCGCCGCGTCGAGCATACAATGAAGGCGTCCGCACCACCGGACGCCTTTATTGTTTCTTCGTTGCCGATCTCAGTGGGCCCCGGCAAGACCTCCGACGAAATCGCGCTCCTGCTCGGCATCACCGAACGCACAGCGCGCAGGCATATTCCTCCGGCGCGGAGAAGTGCGGCGCCGAGAGGCGAATTCAAGCGGTTTTCCAAGCACTTCTGGATTGGCGGCGGAAAATCTCAAGGCCCGGAGAAGCCCGGCAATTGCG
The DNA here is from genome assembly GCF_056403555.1 of Rhizobium sp. P2_G2. NCBI lineage: Bacteria > Pseudomonadati > Pseudomonadota > Alphaproteobacteria > Hyphomicrobiales > Rhizobiaceae > Rhizobium > Rhizobium sp. P2_G2. The sequence goes on along the minus strand of NZ_JBFUFF010000011.1, from coordinate 1,466 downwards.
GCTGGAATGCCTGGCAATTGTTCCCGCAGATGCGCGCCCTTCATTGAAATTTTAAGGGAACCTCGTTGTTGGCGCATGCGTTAGCCGCACATCGAACAGATGCAAAAGGAGTTCGAAAAATGAAGACCAAGGTTCTTGCCGGCGCCGTTCTGGCGCTTACCACCCTTTCGTCGTTTGCCTATGCCGGTGACGCCAAAGTCACGGGCATGGCAGGGGGCGCAGTAACGGGCGCAGTGGTCGGTGGCCCGGTCGGTGCCATCATCGGCGGTGCCGTTGGCCTGACCACCGGTGCGGCCATCGATGACAGCGACAAGAAGACGGTGATCATCAAGAAGCAGCAGCCTGACGTGATCGTCAGGGAACACCAGCCCGACGTTATCATTCACGAGTAAGCGGCGCTCCCGGCGCGTCTTCCACGGAGGATGCGCCGGGAGAAATCCAGCTCCAACGCAACAGTGGCGGACTCATTTTCCACCCAATTTTTGCCTTGTCTCAGCGCCGCACACCAAGTGCGTAGCACCGGTCCGGATCGGCGAGAGCGCGATCTGGACGGGCTAGGCCTCTACAAGGACAAGGCCGATTTCGAATCCAGACGTGAGGGATGGGCGATCAGCCTGCCCCATTTCTCGTTCCAGAGCCGGTCTTCGTCGACAACAACGATTTCGAGATAGTAGGGCTCCAGCGACATTTCGTCGGCGACGACCTTGAGGGCCTGCGGGACGGGCATCAATTCGCTGGCGGTCCTGGTCTGCGGATCGGCAATCGATGCCATCGGCATGCGCTCGCCCGGCACGATCTCGATCACCAGATCCCGATCCGGTACGATCTGGTACTTTCTGACCCGATGAAATACGCTCTCTTTCTCCACGGTTCGCTCCTATGATCCTGCGGCCACTGAGGACAACGCGCGAGAAGCCAAAAAGTCGGGACCTATTTCATCATGTCGGAGAGCTTCACCGATGTCCGAATGCTGCAGCCCGAGCCTTCGCGCTACGCCATCCGCGGCGAGGAAGACGGAACCTGGACCGTCTGCGAAGTCGAGACAGGTCTGCCGGTCGTCTTCGAAGAACAGATGCTCGTCCGATTGACCTTCGAACTTGCCGAAGTGATGTTCGAACATCTCAACGAACTGGATGCGGAAGCTGACGAATTGCACCAGGCAAAATCGGAATAGGTGTTGGCGATCCACATCCATGATGATTTTCATATCGATCGCATTCAACATTCTGCCGATGCCTTATTGGGCTCGTTGCAGGCAATAATCCGTCAGCAATTTCGTATCCATACGGGCAAGGCCGCGGAATTGGATCGCGCGCAGGTGCTCGGGCTGATGTATGGTGAGGCTGTCGCTCAGGCGGCGAACCGAGAAGCCGGGTTCTCGGCCTGTCGTAGGCTTTTCCATTGCCAAGGCAGCAATTCGTGCAGGCGGGAGACGGGGAGATCGGCGATGCGGGCCAGCACGTCGG